>JAMWZF010000436.1 GCA_024304875.1 Paracoccaceae bacterium | reverse complement strand
AACCTGACCGAGCATCTCGGCCGCGAGGCCAGGGAGAAGGGCATCGACTTCATCGTCGACCTGCCGTCGAATCCGATGATCGTGCAGGGGCTCGAGGGGCGGCTTGCGCAGGTCTTCGTCAACCTGATCACCAATGCGACCTCGTTCTGCGAGGAGGGCGACGCGATCCGGGTCTGGGCCCGCCGGCGCGACAACCGGGTGCTCGTCGTGGTCGAGGATACCGGCCCCGGCATCCCGGAGGACGCGTTGACCAAGGTCTTCAAGAGGTTCTATTCAGAGCGACCCGCCGGCCAATTCGGGAACAACTCCGGGCTCGGCCTCGCCATTTCCAAGCAGATCGTGGAGGCGCACGGCGGCGTCATCTGGGCCGAGAACATCCGGCCTACGGAGGCGGACATCACCTCGGACCCGCTCGGCGCCCGCTTCGTAGTCGGCCTTCCGGTCTGACGACAGGATGGCCTCAGTGCCCGGGGCCCCCCTTCACCTTCATGCCAGCGCCGTGGCCTATGGCGGCCGCGCCCTGATGTTTACCGGCCCCTCCGGCAGCGGCAAGACCGCCCTGGCGCTGGATCTGATGGCGCTGGGCTGCCGGCTCGTGGCCGACGACACGGTGCTGCTGCATGTCGAGGACGGACGCCTCTTCGCCCGCCCCGCCCCGGCCACCGCCGGACTGATCGAGGCCCGGGGTCTCGGCCTCCTTGCCGCCGAAGCCGACGATGGGCCGGTGCCCGTGCTGGCCGAAGTGGACCTGACCCGGACAGAGCCGGACAGGTTGCCACAGGCACGGGAAATTGACCGTTTCGGGGTGCGCCTGCCCTTGCTCCTGCGGCCCCATTATCCGAATGCTGCACCGGCGTTGCTTCAGTATCTGAAGGGTGCCCGCACCCATCCAGGACCATGACCCAGGCCACCGACCCTGATCGAGACACCCCGCGCCCCACGGTTCCGCCGCGGATCGTGCTGGTCACGGGACCGTCCGGCGCCGGCCGCTCCACGGCCGTGAACGCGCTCGAGGACCTCGGCTACGAGGTGATCGACAACCTGCCCCTCTCCCTTCTGCCCCGCTTGCTCGACGGGCCGCCGATCGAGCGGCCCCTGGCCCTCGGCCTCGACGTCCGCAACCGGGACTTCGGTGTCGACGCGCTGATCGGCACCATCGACGCCCTGACCGCCAAGGCCGGCGACCGGGCGCAGGTGCTCTACCTCGACAGTTCGGTGGACGTGCTCGTGCGCCGCTACTCCGAGACCCGCCGCCGCCACCCGCTGGCCCCGGACGAGACGCCGACGGATGGCATCCTGCGCGAGCGGGACCTGCTCACTCCGATCCAGGCGCGGGCGGACTTCCTGATCGACACGTCGAATCTGTCCCCACACGACCTCAAGGCCGAGATCGGAGCCTGGTTCGGCCCGGATGCGACCAGCGTCTTCGGAGTGACGGTCCATTCCTTCAGCTACAAGCGGGGGCTTCCCCGTGGGCTCGACCTCGTCTTCGACTGCCGGTTCCTCTCCAATCCGCACTGGGAGCCATCGCTGAAGGCCCTCGACGGGCGCAGCGAGGCCGTCGCGGACTACGTCGCCGCCGACCCGCTGTTCGAGGAATTCTTCGACCGGACGGCAGGTCTGATCCGCCTTCTCCTCCCGGCTTACCGGCAGGAGGGCAAGTCCCACCTCTCGATCGGGTTCGGATGTACCGGAGGGCAACACCGCAGCGTCGCCGTCACCGAAAGACTGGCAGCGACCCTTGCAGCAGACGAATGGCGGGTGTCTATAAGGCATCGGGAATTGGAACGCCGCGGACTGGCAACGCCGGATGGGGACGGCGCAGAATCCGGCGTGGCATCGGAGACAGGACCGGCGTGATCGGGATCGTGATCGTGGCCCACGGGGGACTGGCCGGAGAGTATCTCTCGGCCGTCGAACACGTTGTGGGCAAACAGCCGGGGATGCGTGCCATCTCCATCGCACCGGATGATGACAGGGCCATGAAACAGGCCGAGATTTGTGACGCCGCCGATGCCGTCGACGACGGGACAGGCGTGGTGGTGGTGACCGACATGTTCGGCGGATCGCCCTCCAACCTCTCCTTGCGGGCGTGCAGCCCGGAGAACCGGCGCATCCTCTACGGCGCCAACCTGCCGCTTCTCATCAAGCTGGCGAAATCGCGGCACAAGCCGGTGCCCGAGGCGGTGTCGGCCGCGCTGGCGGCGGGGCGCAAGTACATCGACGCCCAGAACGTCCACCACGGCATGGTCGGCGAATGACGGACGGTGCCGTGACCCGGCGACTCAAGATCGTCAACATCAAGGGCCTTCATGCCCGTGCCTCGGCCAAGCTGGCCGAAGTCGTGGAAGCCCATGATGCATCGGCGGAAGTCAGCCGCGACGGGATGTCCGCCGCCGGGGACAGCATCATGGGCCTTTTGATGTTGGCAGCCTCCAAGGGAACCTTTATTGAGGTCGAAACCCGCGGCCCTGAGGCTCAGGCGCTGGCTGACGCGATCGAGGCCCTGGTTGCGGACAAGTTCGGGGAAGGGGACTAGGTATCCCGCCCCGCAGGACCAGGTTCAGGGAAACCGCACGTTTGACCGACACCTCCCCCCGGAACAGCGCCG
>JAMWZF010000435.1 GCA_024304875.1 Paracoccaceae bacterium | reverse complement strand
TAAGAGACAGGTCCTCGGCCCGGCCCGCGAAGGCGGCGGCCAGCTGTTCGGCGGCGTCAGACACCAGTCTCCTCCCTCATTTAGTTCATTTAGGTAACTAATATCCTCCCGAGTCAAGCCCGCATCACGCTTGACCCCCCGGTCCAATCCGTTCATCTAATGAACCAATTCGAGGGAGGAGCACCCATGGCCCAGCCGCTTGCCGGGGTCCGCGTGGCCGATTTCAGCCATGTCATCGCCGGTCCGCTGGCGACCCAGTTCCTTTGCCTGCTCGGGGCCGAGGTCATCAAGGTCGAGCCCGCTGCGGGCGACGCAATGCGCTACTACACCCGCCGGGACGACCTGCAGGGGCTGGCCGAGCCTTTCATGGGCGCCAACGCGGGCAAGAAATCGGTCGTGCTGGACCTCAAGTCCGACGAGGGCCGCGCCGCTGCCCGCGCCCTCGCCGCCAGCGCCGACATCCTGGTCGAGAACTTCCGCCCCGGCGTCGCCGCGCGCCTCGGTCTCGGGCACGAGGACCTGAAGACCGGGAACCCCGGCCTGATCTATTGCTCCATCTCGGGCTTCGGCCAGTCGGGGCCGATGCGGGACTACCCGGCGATCGACCAGGTCATCCAATCGATGTCGGGTCTGATGACCCTCACCGGATCGGACGCGGACGGGCCGACGCGGATCGGCTTTCCCATCGTCGACACCTATTCCGCCCTGATGGCCGCCTTCGCCATGCTCGCCGCATATGCCCAGCGGCAGGCCGACCCCGAGGGGCGCGGCCAGGTGGTGGATGTCTCCATGCTGGATGCGACGATGGTGATGATGTCCTCGGTCCTCTGCCAGATCCTGGTGTCCGACCGTGCGCCGGTGCGCAGCGGCAACCGCGGCTTTTCCGGCGCGCCCACGGCGGACACCTTCGACACCGCGGAGGGCCAGATCACCATCGGCGCGGTGCAGCAGAACCAGGTGGAGCGGCTCTGCGCGGCACTGGAGCGGCCCGACCTCATGGACGACCCCCGCTTCGCCACGCCCGCCGCGCGGATGGAGAACGACATGGCGTTGCAGGAGGAGCTGAAGGCCGCCTTCGCCGTCCGGTCGGCCGAGGAGTGGGAGGCGGTTCTGGCCCGTGCCGGGGTGCCCGCGGGCAAGGTGCGCACGGTGGGCGAGGCGCTGGACCTCGACCAGCTGCGCGGGCGCGACCTCTTCCTCGACGTGGCGACGCCCGCCGCTGCGGCGCCGACGGCCCGGATCCTCAACGCCGGCTTCCACTTCGACCACGACGGCCCCGGCCACGACCGGCCGGTCCCGGCCCTCGGCGAGCATACCGAGGAAGTGCTGGCCGAGCTGCGCGCCGCGGGGCGCCTCTAGGCCCGGTCAGTCGTCGTCGACGCCGCCGCGGGGCAATTCGCCGCCCCGCTCGGCCAGCCGCCCGACGAGGCGGAACATCACGTCGAAGAAGGCGGCCCGGTCCGCCTCCGGGACGCCGTCGAACCAGACGTCGTGCAGGTCGGCCGACATCGCGCGCATCCTTTGGCACATCGCCTCGCCCTCGGCCGTGAGGCTGAGCTCGTTCGAGCGCCGGTCGGTCTCGCTCCGGGTCCGTTTGACGAGGCCGCGCTTCTCCAGTGCCTGCACCACCTTGGTCACGGCGGATTTCTTCAGCACCACCGAGGAGGCGAGGCCATTCTGGCTGATCCCGGGATTCTGGGCGATGACGGCGAGGATGCCGATCTCGCCCGGCTCCAGCCCGAGGTCGCGGCGCATCACGTCGCTTTCGGGCCGGAACAGGAATCGCAGGGTCCGCGTCAGGAACGGAAGGTCGGCGGCGAGCCAGCCTACCTCGACCACTTCGCCGGAGGGTAGCCGCAACTGTCCCACGTGCCGTCTGCCTTCTCGTCACCTCGTTCCGGGGACCCTGACCGATGCGGCGGTCCGCGGCAAGGTTGCGGGGTCAGAGCGCGGCGATCAGTCCCGCGAGCGTGTCCGCCCTGCCGCCCGCGGCGAGGACGGCTCGTGTGAGGTCGTCGGCCGTCACGGGGCTGCCGGCGCGGGAGAGGCAGTCGGTCAGCTTGGCCCGGATGGCCGTCAGGCCGGCGGCATCCGCCTTCGGAGCCACCGGCATCGGAGCCGGGTGCCAGGCGGCGCCGTCGGGGGTGTCGACCTCGGCGCCGACCTCGGCCGCAGGGTCGACTTCCATCATCGTGATCCGGTCTGCGAGGGCGAGAGTGTCCGGATCGCTCCGGGCCGCCGCCTCGAATGTGCCGAGCGTCGGTGCCCCGTGCCGCAGGGTGGCGGCGACGGTGAAGGGGATCGAGAATTTCGCCGCGATCGCCGTCGCAGGGCGCAGCCGGTCCGCCTCGGGCCGGAAGAGCATGTCGTCGGGCGGCCGGACCCGGACCCGCATCGCGCGGACTTCCTGTCCCCGCAGACGGAGGGCCAGCGCCACGAAGGGATGCGTGCCCCGGCAGCAGGGCCAGAGCTTGAGCCCCACCTCGGGGCCGAGGACGGGGCCGGTCAACGCCTCCTCGCGGGGCCCCTGTCCCGTCAGAATGGGGAACAGCCCGGCGGGGCCCGTCAGCGGCAGCAGCGTGCCTTTCGCCCCGGCCCGCGCCAGCATGGCCCCCTCCACCGCCGCCC
>JAMWZF010000434.1 GCA_024304875.1 Paracoccaceae bacterium | reverse complement strand
ATGCTAGAGACAAGAGCAAAGACGCCGAGGCAAAGCAGCATGAGATTTTCGGTCGGACGGCAGATGCGGTTGGCGGGCCCGCTTTTCGCGGTGGCCCTGCTGTCCGCGTGTTCGGGGGTGAGGGACGTCTCGCCCGAGGCGCTGGAGCAGTATTCCGCGCAGGAGATCTTCGAACGCGGCGAGTTCGAACTGGAGCGGAACCGGCCCGAGGACGCGGCCTTCTACTTCGGCGAGATCGAGCGCCTTTATCCCTATTCGGAATTTGCCAAGCGCGCCCTGATCATGCAGGCCTTCGCCTACCACCGCGACCGGGACTACGCCAATTCGCGGGCCTCGGCGCAGCGCTACGTCGACTTCTACCCGGCGGACGAGGATGCAGCCTATGCGCAGTACCTCCTCGCCCTCAGCTACTACGACCAGATCGACGAGGTCGGCCGCGACCAGGGCCTGACCTTCCAGGCCTTGCAGGCCCTGCGCACGGTGATCGAGCAGTATCCCGACAGCGAATACGCCAGTTCCGCGATCCTGAAGTTCGACCTCGCCTTCGACCACCTCGCCGGCAAGGAGATGGAGATCGGCCGCTACTACCTGCGCCGCCAGCATTACGCCGCCGCGGTCAGCCGGTTCCAGGTGGTGGTCGAGGATTTCCAGACCACGACCCATACCGCCGAGGCGCTATACCGCCTGATCGAGGCCTACCTGTCCCTCGGCCTGACCGACGAGGCGCAGACCGCGGGCGCCATCCTCGGCCACAACTTCCAGTCCACCGACTGGTACGAGGACGGCTATGCCCTGCTGACCGGACAGGGGCTCGAGATGCGCCCCCTCGGCGACAACTGGCTGGCGCAGATCTACCGGCAGATGGTGCGCGGCGAATGGATCTAGGCGGGGTGTGGGTCGAGACCCACCTCACCGCCCGGACCCGTGAGGTGGGTCTCGACCCACCCTCCGCCGCCTGACTGTTGCCATGCTCCTGACCCTCGACATCCGCGACATCCTGATCATCGACCGGCTGACCCTCGACTTCCAGCCGGGCCTCAACGTGCTGACCGGAGAGACCGGGGCCGGCAAGTCGATCCTGCTCGACGCTCTCGGCTTCGTCCTCGGCTGGCGCGGCCGGGCTGACCTGGTCCGGCAGGGGGCCGAGCAGGGGGAGGTCACCGCCGTCTTCGCCCTGCCCGAGGGCCATCCGGCGCGGGACGTGCTGGCCGACGCCGGGATGCCCGAGCCGGAGGATGGCGAGCTGATCCTCCGCCGGATCAACGCCGAGGGCGGGCGCAAGTCGGCCTGGGTCAATTCGGTCCGCGCCTCGGGCGAGGTGCTCCGCCAGTTGTCGGATACCCTGGTCGAACTGCACGGCCAGCATGACGATCGCGGCCTGTTGAACCCCTCCGGCCACCGCGCCCTGCTGGACGACTTCGCCGGCCTTGATCCCGCGCCCCTGCGGCACGCCTGGACGGCCCGGCGGACGGCGGCCAAGGCGCTGGAGGCGGCCCGCAAGGACGCGGAGGCCCTGAAGGAGGAAGAGGATTTCCTCCGCCACGCTGCCGCCGAGCTGGACGCGCTGGACCCCAAAGCCGGGGAGGAAGCCGAGCTCGACAGCCAGCGCCGCCTGATGCAGGGCGCCGAGCGCATCCGCGAGGACATCGCCCGCGCCCATGCCGCGATCACGGGCGAGGGGGCCGAGGGGCAGGTCTCGGACGCCCTGCGCTGGCTCGACGGCGCGGCGGAGGGGGCCGAGGGCCGGCTCGACGGGCCGCTGGAGGCGCTGGCCCGGGCGCTGGATGCACTGGGAGAGGCCGAGCAGGGGATCACCGACTGCCTCGACGCCCTCAGCTTCGATGCCCACGCGCTGGAGCGGCTGGAGGATCGGCTCTTCGCGATCCGGGGGCTGGCGCGGAAACATTCCGTCGCCCCGGACGACCTTGGCACCTTCGCCGAGGACCTGCGGACCCGCCTCGCCGCGCTCGACAGCGCCGAGGGGGACATCGCGGGGCTGGAAAAGGCGCTCAAGGCCGCCGAGGCCGACTACGACGCCGCCGCCGAGGCCGCCCGCGCCGCCCGTACGAAGGCTGCCCGCGCCCTGGAACAAGCGATGACGGCCGAGCTCGCCCCGCTGAAGATGGACCGCGCCGTCTTCGAGGTGGAAATGACCGAGGCGGAGCCGGGTCCGGACGGCCGCGACGCCGTCACCTTCCGGGTCGCCACCAACCCCGGCGCGCCTGCGGGGCCGCTGAACAAGATCGCGAGCGGCGGTGAGCTCAGCCGCTTCCTCCTCGCCCTCAAGGTCTGCCTCACGCGCGACCAGCAGGGTCTGACAATGATCTTCGACGAGATCGACCGCGGAGTCGGCGGGGCCACGGCGGACGCGGTGGGCCGGCGGCTGTCGGCGCTGGCGGCCGAGGGGCAGGTCCTCGTCGTCACCCATTCGCCCCAGGTCGCCGCCCTCGGCGGGCACCACTGGCGGGTCGAGAAGCGCCAGGGCGCGGCCGAGACCCTGTCGACGGTCACCCCCCTCGCCGAGGCCGAGCGGGTGGACGAGATCGCCCGGATGCTGTCCGGCGACACCCTGACCGACGCCGCCCGCGCCGCGGCGCGGGAGCTGCTGAAGGCGGGGTAGCCCCCCTTC
>JAMWZF010000433.1 GCA_024304875.1 Paracoccaceae bacterium | reverse complement strand
TGGAGCGGCTCGACGAGGGCTGGCCGAAACCGGCGCTGATCCTCGGCTTCCCGGTCGGCTTCGTCGGCGCGGCGGAGAGCAAGGCAGAGCTGGCGGGCGACCCGCGCGGCTGCGAGTTCGTGGCGCTGCGGGGGCGGAGGGGCGGGTCCGCGATGGCCTCGGCCGCGGTTAACGCGCTGGGCAGGACCGAGCCGTGATCGCTCGCGTTCGCCTCTCCCCCCGCGCCGATGTCCGCGCGGACATCGTACCCGAAAATCGCGCGATCTTCGGCACCCGGAAAGGACCTTCACATGGCTGATCCCTGGCTGCACGTCGTCGGCATCGGCGAGGATGGTCTGAACGGCCTGACCCCCGCCACCCGCGCCGTGGTCGAGGCCGCCGAGGTCATCGTCGGCGGCGACCGGCACCATGACCTCTCGGATGCCGTGACGGCCGAGCGCATCGCCTGGCCCTCGCCCTTCGACGCGATGATCGACACCCTGCGCGGCCTCAAGGGCCGCCGCGCCGTGGTCCTCGTCACCGGCGATCCGCTCTGGTTCTCGGTCGGCGCCCGCATCGGGCGGGCCATCGACCCCGGCGAGATCGTCTACCACCCGCAGCTCAGCGCCTTCCAGCTGGCCGCCGCCCGCATGGGCTGGTCCCTCGCGGACGTGGAAACGCTCACGGTCCACGGCCGCCCCGTCGAACAGATGATCGCCTTCATCCAGCCCGACCAGCGCCTGCTGGTGCTGACAACCGGGGCCGAGACCCCCGGCAAGATCGCGGGCTACCTCGCTTCCCGCGGCTACGGTCGGTCGAAGATGACCGTCCTTGCCGCGATGGGCGGGGAGCGCGAACAGCGCTTCGACGGGACCGCCGCCGACTGGGCCCACGAGGTTCCGGCCTTCAACACTCTCGCCGTGGAGTGCATCGCCGACGCAGGTGCCGCCCTGATCCCGCGGGTCCCCGGCCTGGCGGACGAGCTGTTCCAGTCCGACGGAACCATGACCAAGTCCGAGGTCCGGGCCGTGACCGTCGCCCGCCTGATGCCGATGCGCGGGGCGCTCCTGTGGGACATCGGCAGCGGTTCCGGCTCGGTCGCCATCGAGTGGATGCGCGCCGCCCGCTATGCCCGCGCCGTGGGGATCGAGCCCCGCGCCGACCGCCGCGCGATGGCCGCCGCCAATGCGCTCGCCCTCGGCGCGCCGCGGCTGGAGCTGATCGACGGCAAGGCGCCCGCGGCCCTGACGGGGCTGGAGCCGCCGGATGCGGTCTTCATCGGCGGCGGCCTCAGCCGCGAGGTCTTCGAGGCCGCCTGGTCCGCCCTGCGGCCGCTGGGCCGGCTCGTCGCCAATGCCGTGACGCTGGAGAGCGAGGCCGAACTGATCGCGCTCCGCAGTGACCACGGCGGCGAACTGGTGAAGATCTCGGTCGAGCGTGCCCGCCCGGTCGGCCGCCTGACCGGATGGCAGCCCCAGATGACCGTGACCCAGTGGTCCCTGGTGAAGCGATGACCGGACCGGCGCACTTTTCGCCGGCGTTCGGCTGTGCGTTTTTCGGCCAGAATGAAGGAACGGGTCCGTGCCCGGCCGTCTGATCGGGGTCGGCGTGGGGCCGGGCGCGCCGGACCTCGTCACCCTGCGCGCCGCGCGGGTGATCGGGGCGGCCGAGGTCGTGGCCTATCCGGCCCTGCCGGGGACCGGCAGTTTCGCCCGCTCCATCGTGGCCGACCTGGTGCCCGACGGCGCCGAGGAGATCGTGATCGAGGTCCCGATGACCCGCGACCGGGCCCCTGCCCAGGCCGCCTACGACGTGGCGGCGGAGCGGATCTCGGCGGTGCTGGAGGGCGGTCGGGACGTGGTCGTGCTCTGCGAGGGGGACCCGTTCTTTTACGGCTCGTTCATGTATCTGCACGCGCGGCTGTCGGGCGGGTTCGCCTGCGAGGTGGTGCCGGGGGTGACCTCGCTCACCGCCTGCGCCGCGGTCGCGGGTCGGCCCATCGTGGCGCGCGACGAGCGGCTGACCGTGTTGCCTGGGCCCCTGCCGGACGAGGTGCTGCGCGAGCGGATCGCGGGGGCCGAGGCGGTGGCGATCCTGAAGGTGGGCCGCCATCTGGCCCGGATCCGTTCGGTGATCGCGGGGCTCGGCCTGACGGAGCGGGCCGTCTACGTCGAGCGGGCGAGCCTGCCGGAGCAGGTGGTGCTCCCTCTCTTCGAGGCGCCCGCGCGGGCGCCCTATTTCTCGATGATCCTGCTGACGAAAGGGGGCGATCCATGGCTGTGACACCCGTGGTGGTGGCCCTGTCCGGGGCGGGCGAGGCGGTGGCGCATAGGGTCGCGGCGGCGCTGCAGGCCGAGGTGCACGGCCGGGAGGGCCGGGTCGCGGAGGCGGCGGTTCATTTCCCCGATGCGCTGTCCCATGTCCGCGATCTCTTCGCCGCCGGTACTCCGGTGGTGGGGGTCTGCGCGGCGGGGATCCTGATCCGCGCCGTGGCGCCGATGCTGTCGGACAAGCGGGCGGAGCCACCGGTGGTGGCCGTGTCCGACGACGGCGCGGTGGTGGTCCCCCTGCTGGGCGGGCACCGGGGCGCGAACCGGCTGGCGCGGGAGATTTCGGAGGCGCTGGGCGGGGTGGCGGCGGTCACCACGGC
>JAMWZF010000432.1 GCA_024304875.1 Paracoccaceae bacterium | reverse complement strand
GCCGCGGACGACGTGGCAGGCGCCGCAGCCCTCGGCGGCGAAGAGCGCGGCGCCGCGGGTTTCGGCCTCGCCCTCGGGGGCGGCGGCGTCCTCCGCCTCGGCCTCGAGCCAGGCGTCGAAGTCCTCGGGCTCCATCACCACGGCGGCGAAGGCCATCCAGGCGTGGGAGGCGCCGCAGAACTCGGCGCATTGGCCGCGGTAGGTGCCGGGGACCTCGGGGCGCAGGCTCACGAAGGTCTCGCGGCCGGGGAACATGTCCATTTTTCCCCCAAGTGAGGGGATCCAGAAGGAATGGATGACCCGCCCCGCATCGAGGATGAATTCGGTCCGCTCACCGGCGGGAAGGCGGATCTCGTTGGCGGAGACGATGGGCGTTTCAGCCCCCTCGGGCCAGTATTCGACGCGCCACCACCATTGCTCGCCCGTCACCCGGACCTGGAGGCCGTCGCCGGGGGTGCGCTGGTCTGGCAGGATCGACAGCGCCCAGGTGAGGAGCGCGGTCAGCACGACGAAGGGAAAGACGATGCCGCCGCCGATCAGGAGCGGGCGGACGAAATCCTCGCCCTGCGCCTCGGGTCGGCGGTTCGACAGGATGTAGAAGGCGCCGTTGAGCGCGACCCAGAGGATCACCGCGCCGATGAGGCAGACGATGAAGATCGAGCGGATCGAGATCGCGTCGGTGCCGGTGGCGTTGAGGGCGGACTGGGCCTCGCCGCAGGCGGACAGCGCGAGAAGCGCCGCGAGACGCGGAGCGAGACGTGCTGCGATGTCGATGACCGGCCCGCTTTGCGGGCCGAGGCGTCCCAAGTCCATATCCGTAAACGCCACGGAAGCGGCGCAAGTTCCCGTCGCGGGCAGTCAATTTCTTGATTAGCCGGGCGGCGACATATCTTGAACCTTCATGTTTGCCGAACTGTCCTACCCGCTTCTCGCCCTCGCCGGGCTGATCGCCGCCGCCGTGATCCTTGGCGCCGGTCTGCGGATGACCGACCTTGCCGACAAGATCGCCGACCGGACCGGCTTTGGCGAGGCGATGGTGGGCGGCGTGCTGCTGGGCGCGGCGACGTCCTTCTCGGGGACCATCGTGTCGCTGACGGCGGCGCTGGACGGGCGGGCGTCGCTGGCGTTCTCCAACGGCATCGGCGGGATCGCGGCGCAGACGGCCTTCCTTGCCGTGGCGGACCTGCTCTACCGGCGGGCCAACCTCGAACATGCGGCGGCGGAACTGGCGAACGTGTTCCAGTGCGGCCTCCTGATGCTGATGCTGGCGGTGCCGCTGGCGGCCTATGTCTCGCCCGAGGTGTCGGTGCTGGGCGTGCATCCGGCCTCGGCCCTGCTGGTCGCGGTCTATGCCGTCGGCGTCGTCGCGACCGCGCGCCTGCGCGAGCACCCGATGTGGCGCCCCGTGGACACGGACGAGACCCGCGACGACGAACCCGAGGACGACGACGACCCGAACAAGCCCGCGACCGGCCTGGTGATCCAGTTCCTTGTCCTGATGCTGTTGCTGGGCGCGGCGGGCTGGGGGATCTCGCGCGTCGGCGCCAGCGTGACCGACCGGATCGGGCTCTCGGCCTCGCTGGTCGGGGCGCTGATGACGGCGGTCGTCACCTCCCTGCCCGAGCTTGTCACCACCATCGCCGCGGTCCGGCGCGGGGCGCTGCAACTGGCCGTCGGAGGCATCATCGGCGGCAACACCTTCGACGTCCTGTTCCTGATGTTCGCGGATGTCGGCTACCGGGACGGGTCGGTCTACCATGCCATCGGGACCGGCGACCTGTTCTGGCTTGCAACCGCCATGCTGATGACCGGGGTGCTGATGCTTGGCCTGCTGTACCGCGAAAAGCAGGGGCCGGGCGGCATCGGGCGCGAGAGCGTGACGCTGCTGGCGATCTACGGCGGTGCGATCCTGCTGCAGGCCCGGGCGGGCTAGAACGCCGCCACCGGCCCACAGGTTCCCGTCTTTATTTTGAAATTTCGGGGAAACTCCGCGGCCCTGAGGCCGTTGACGTTCCAACGACGGGCGCGCCCCGCCGACGCAATTGAACACCCCAAAGGAGTTCCCACATGAAGACCCTTCTCACAACGACTGCCCTTGCGCTGGCCCTCACCGGCCCTGCCGTAGTCTATGCCGAAAGCCACGTCTCGGCCGACGAGAGCCAGCAGCAGGCGATGGGCATCGGCGAACAGCTCGATGCCTTGGGCGTCCGCGCCACCGACCTGATCGGCAAGCGCCTTTACATGCAGGTCACCGATGACATGGCCGAGGCCGATGCCGAAGCGACAGCAGAGGGCGACGCCGAGATGGCTGAAGCCGACGCCGAAGCCGAGGCGACTGCCGAGGGCGACGCCGAGATGGCCGAGGCCGACGCCGAAGCCGAAGCGACGGCCGAAGGCGAGACCGAGATGGCCGAAGGCGAGGCCGCCGAAGCCGCAGAGGAGCAGGAAGCCGACGCCGAGATGGCCGAAGCCGATGCTGCCGAGGCCGAGGAAGAGCAGGAAGCCGAGATGGCCGAGACCGAGGCCGGCGAAGCCGCCGAAGAGGTCGAAGCCGAAGTCGCCGAAGCCGGCGAGAACCTCGAGGCGTCCGGTGAAGAGGTCGAGGCCGAAGTGGCCGAGGCCGGCGAGAACGCC
>JAMWZF010000431.1 GCA_024304875.1 Paracoccaceae bacterium | reverse complement strand
GCCTTCCATCATGCGGCCGGTCAGCTTGAAGCCGACGACCTCGGGGATCAGCATGGAGATGGGCTGGCCCAGCATCGCGGCCTCGGCCTCGATCCCGCCGACGCCCCAGCCGAGCACGGCGGCGCCGTTGACCATGGTGGTGTGGCTGTCGGTGCCGACGAGGGTGTCGGGATAGGCGACCGTCTCGCCGTTCTGGTCCTCGTCGGTCCAGACGGTCTGGGCGAGGTATTCGAGGTTCACCTGGTGGCAGATCCCGGTGCCGGGGGGCACGACGCGGAAGTTGTTGAACGCCTTCTGGCCCCACTTGAGGAAGACGTAGCGCTCCATGTTGCGCTCGTACTCGCGGTCGACGTTCATCTGGAAGGCGCGGGGGTTGCCGAATTCGTCGATCATGACCGAGTGGTCGATGACGAGGTCGACGGGGTTCAGCGGGTTGATCTGCTGGGCGTCGCCGCCGAGCGCCTTGATCCCGTCGCGCATGGCGGCGAGGTCGACGACGGCCGGAACGCCCGTGAAGTCCTGCATCAGCACGCGGGCCGGGCGGTAGGCGATCTCGCGGGGGTTCTTGCCGCCCTTTTCGGCCCATTCGGAGAAGGCCTTGATGTCGTCCACGGTGACGGTCTTGCCGTCCTCGAAGCGCAGCATGTTCTCGAGCACGACCTTGAGCGCGGCGGGCAGGCGCGAGAAGTCGCCGAGGCCCGCGGCCTCGGCGGCCGGGATCGAGTAATAGGCGACGCTGGCGCCGCCGGCGCTCAGCGTCTTGCGGGTCTTCGAGGTATCGTGGCCGACAGTGATGGGCATCGGAGGCCTCCTGCAAATGGGAGTGAAGCTGTCCGCTCTCTACCCGCCCTGCGCGCCGGGATCAAGGGCTCGGCATACAATTGCATACAAACCGCCCCGCCCAGTCGCAGAGCCGCGCGATTGCGGCAACTGTCACATGGAATCGCAAATCATTGATTGGCACTTCGCGGGGCGCTCGCCTATCCCCGGGGCGGGACAACGGCCAAAAAAGGTGACACATGCGCAAGGTCGCGGCAGCCCTGCTGCTCATGCTGCAAATCGGCAGCGCCGCCGAGGCGCAGCAGGGTCCGGTGGTGGTGGAGCTCTTCACGTCGCAGGGATGTTCCTCCTGCCCGCCCGCTGACGCGATGATGGCCGATCTGGCGAACCGGGACGACGTGATCGCCCTGGCCCTGCATGTGGACTACTGGGACTACATCGGCTGGAAGGACCACTTCGCCAGTCCGGCCTTCACGGAGCGCCAGCGGCAGTACGCCCGCGCCGCCGGGGCCAACACCATCTATACGCCCCAGATGGTGATCGGGGGTCGGGACCATGTGGTCGGGGCCAAGCCGATGGAGCTGTCCCAGGCGATCCGCGCGCTTGCCGCCGAGCCCAGCGGGATCACTGTCGATCTGCATCTGAGCGGCGAGACGCTGCGCGTCGAGGCCCGCGCGGCCCGGGCACCGGGCGGGCCGATCGTCGTCCAGCTGGTGCGCTACACCCCGGAAGAGACCGTCTCGATCCGCAGGGGCGAGAATGCCGGCCGGACAATGACCTACGTCAACATCGTGCGCAGCTGGCAGGTTCTGGGGCGCTGGGATGGTGGCACGAGCTGGATCGCCGAGGCGCAGGTGCGCGGCGACGACCCTGTCGTTGTGATCCTGCAGGAGCCCGGGCCGGGCGCGATCCTCGCCGCTGCCGAGATCGACTAGACCTTCCGTCCCTTGCGCGCCCGTTCAGGCTTCCACCGCCGGTGAATCCAGAACCACTGGCCCGGGTCCCGCGCGATGCGGGCCTCGAGGTCCCTGGTCGCCCGCGTCATCATGGCGACGGGATTGTCCGGCGCGATGGGCGCCTCAAGGGTCACTTCGAAGTCGAACCCGTTTTCGAGCCGCCGCGCATACATCGGGATGAGCGCCGCATCGAACCGCAGGGCCAGGTCCGCAGCCGCCGTGGAGGTGGGGGCCGGATGGCCCAGGAAGTCGATCGGCGGGGCGTTCTTGGTCCAGACATCGAACAGGAGCACGCCGATGCCGCCGCCCTTGAGGTGCCGGGCGAAGCCCGAGGTGCCGCGTCGGCCCTGCGGAAAGACCGGGCCGGACCAGTCGGACATGGTGCCGACATAGTGGTTGTTGAAATAGGGGTTCTGCATCGGACGGTAGAGGCCACCGACCTGATGGCCCATCGCGGTCAGGACATGGCGGGGCGCTTCGTGGTTGGCGAAGTGCGCGGTCAGGAGAAGGACCGGGCGGCCGGCGGCGCGGGCCTCCTCGAAGGCCGCGACGCCGGGGCCGGTCGCGGCGGTGCCAGCCAAGCGCGCGGCGAGGTCGGTTGCGGAGTAATTCTCGATCAGGGTCCGACCGGCATTGTCAGCAACCGCGCGGGCGATCCGCCGCCGCTCGGCGGCGTCCATCCGGGGCCAGACCATCTGCAATTGGGCCTCCGCCCGCTGCTGCCAGCCGAGGAGGGGGGCAAGACGGGTCATCAGCCGGCCCATCCGCGCCACGCGGGACTCGTAGGGGCGCGCCTTGAGCCGGGTCAGCAGAATGCGGATCGCCCTGTCCGTCAGCCACTGGCCGGTGGTCCCTTTCGGGCTGTCGTCGTCGGTGGCCACGTCTTTTCCCCTGCGGTTCCACCCAG
>JAMWZF010000430.1:2196-2649 GCA_024304875.1 Paracoccaceae bacterium | reverse complement strand
GGGCAGCGCCCCCTCTTCACCCGCGAATTGACAGGTGTTTACGTTTTGTTCATGCTTGCGACATGACCTTGCCCAGCCCTCTCCGCCCGGTTCTCGACGCCCCGGACCCGCGCCCCGGCCAGCTTCTGGCCCGGGGGGTCTGCCGGCACCTGCTGACCCACGACTTCGTGACGGTGGAAGAGCTGACGCCGACCCCGGGCCTGCGCGTCGACGTCATGGCCCTCGGTCCCAAGGGCGAGGTCTGGGTGGTGGAATGCAAATCCTCCCGCGCCGATTTCACCTCGGACCGCAAGTGGGACGGCTATCTCGACTGGGCCGACCGGTTCTTCTGGGCGGTCGACGCCGACTTCCCGGTCGACCTCCTGCCCGAGGGCACCGGCCTCATCGTCGCCGACGCCTACGATGCCGAGATCGTCCGCATGGGGCCCGAAACCCCGCTCTCGGGCGCCCGGC
>JAMWZF010000430.1:0-2186 GCA_024304875.1 Paracoccaceae bacterium | reverse complement strand
AAGGTCGTCACCCGCAAGTTCGCCCGCCACGCCGCCCTGCGCTGGCACGCCGCCCGCGATCCGTCCCTGCCGCCCGGTTGGGGGCAGGGGATGTAAGGCGGGGCTCGGACTGCCGGCGGCTTGCGGCGAGGGGCGCGCGGCGCGACAGTCCGCCAAACCCGGCGAGGAGGGCCGACCGTGACCAAGCCGATCATCTGGACCTGGGACTGGGTCCCGGAGGGTCCCCGCGGCTTCGTCCGCGACCTGCGCCTGCGCTGGGCCTGCGAGGAGGCGGGGCTGGACTACGAGGTGCGGACGATACCCATCGCGGACCGCGGGGCCGGGCACCTCGCCCGCCAGCCCTTCGGCCAGGTGCCGTTTCTCACCGACGGTGAAATCAGCCTCTTCGAAAGCGGCGCCGGCCTGCTGCACCTCGCCCGCAGGAGCGAGGCGCTGATGCCGCGGGATCCGGCGGGCGAGGCGGACGTCCTGCAATGGGTCTTCGCCGCGCTGAACTCGGTCGAGATGGTCTCGGTGCCGTGGTGGTTCCTCGGGATCAACGGCGCATCCGAGGCCGACAACGGGCTGACCGGCTGGCTCGAGCAGCGCCTGACCCATATGGAACGGGTGCTGTCCGAGCGAGAGTGGCTGGCCGCCGGGCAGTTCACGGTGGCCGACCTCATCATGGCCGACGTCCTGCGGATCAAGGCGGTGCGCCGCTTCGGGGACCGGCCCGCGACCGAGGCCTATGTCGCGCGGGCGACCGCCCGGCCGGCCTTTGCCCGCGCCCATGCGGACCAGATGGCCCATTTCGCGGCGGCCGACGCGGCGCGGAGGTAGGGCGGGATCCGTCCCGCCGCCCGTCACTTCACCAGGCGGGCGGCCTTGGCGGCGGCGAGGATCTCCTCGGCGATCTCCTCGGCCTCTTCGGGCTCGAAATCCATCGGCACCTCGGTGCTGCCGGCGCTGACGAACAGCCGGACCATGCCGGTATCGGTGGGCCCGATCTGCAGGTTCGCCTCGATGTCCCGCTCGGTGTTGATGCCCATGGCCGCGTCTCCAGGAAGTTGCAGGCAGTCGGCGTATCGCAAGGCTGGACGCATCGCAAGCCGGAGAAGAAACTTGACGAAGGCAAGTGAATCGCCACCCTGGGTGCATCGCAGGAGGCCGCCATGGACCCGATCGACCGCATCCGCGCCTTCAACCGGCGCCATGCCGCCCGCATGGGCCTGCTGGGACGCAGCTACCTCGGCAGCGGCCTCGGCGTGACCGAGGTCCGGGTGCTCTACGAATTGGCTCACCGTGACGGGGTCACCGCCCGGGAGCTCTCCACCGACCTCGACATCGACGAAGGCTACCTCTCGCGGCTGCTCGGCCGGTTCGAACGCAAGGGCTGGCTCGCCCGCCGGGCCGATCCCGCCGACGCCCGCCGGCGGACCCTCGGTCTGACCCCGGCGGGGATGGCCACCGTCGCCCCTCTCGACGCCGCCTCCCGGGCCGAGATCGCCAGGCGACTGGCGCTCTGCCCGCCCGACGCACTTGCCCGCGCCGCCGCCGCTCTCGAGGCCGCCGAAGCCGCGCTGTCGCCCGCGCCGCCCGAGGTCACCTTCCGCGACCTCGCCCCCGGCGACGCCGGATGGTTGATCCAGCAGCACGGAGAGCTCTATGCCAGGGACGAGGGCTTCGACGCCGGGTTCGAGGCGCTGGTGGCCGAGATCCTCGCCGACTTCATCCGCCGCCGCGACCCGGAGATCGACCGCGCCTGGATCGCGGTGCGCGGGGATCAGCGGCTCGGGAGCATCTTCTGCGTGCGGCTGGACGACGAGACGGCCAAACTGCGGCTCTTTCTTCTGGTGCCCGAGGCCCGGGGCACCGGCCTCGGCCGCCGGCTGCTCACGGCCTGCCTCCTCCACGCCCGCGCCTGCGGCTTTCGCCGCCTCCAGCTCTGGACCCATGCCGAACACCGCGCCGCCTGCGCCCTCTATGCCCGCTCGGGCTTCACCCTGACCGCCAGCCGTGCGGTCCACTCCTTCGGCCGGGACCTGACCGAACAGACCTGGGAGATCGGCCTTCGGGATCTTGCAATCGCGGACATGGGCCGCTAAATCCCCGGCCAGTGCCGCCTTAGCTCAGTTGGTTAGAGCGCCTGATTGTGGATCAGGAGGTCCCCCGTTCGAGCCGGGGAGGTGGTACCACCCCTCCCATCC
>JAMWZF010000043.1 GCA_024304875.1 Paracoccaceae bacterium | reverse complement strand
GGAGGAGGAGCCGCCGGTGACATGGGCCGCGTGCCAGGGGTTGCGGGGCTGGGGGTAGAGGCTACCCTCGTCGGGGCCGACCGTTGCCATCTCGTAGGTCGCGACGAGGCCGAGGGGCACCGCGCCGGCGTCCAGCAGGCGTTGGACGCAAGGGGCGGTGCGCTCGGCGATCCGGCCTTCCTGCGCGCGCGAGCCCCAGCGGACGGGCCAGCCGGCGACGTCGATCAGGTCCTTCACCGCAAAGGGGATGCCGTGCAGCGGGCCGAGGTCGGTCCCTTCCGCGAGGTGCCGGTCGGCTTGTTCTGCGAGCGCGAACGCCTCCTCCTCCGCAAGGTGGACGAAGGCTCCGATTCGGCCGTCACGCTCCGCGATCCGCTCGAAGTGGGCGCGGGTCAGGTCGAGGCTGGAAAGCGCGCCGTCCCGCAGCGCCGCGCCCGCCTCGGCAATCGTCAGGTCGCAGGGGTGGCTCACGTCCGGGCCTTTTCGAACGCGGTCCAGGCGGCTTCGAAGGCGGCGAAGTCGAAGCCGGGTTCGCGGGCAGGGCCGAGGACGAGTGCCTCGGTCCGCTGCATCTTTGCGATGGCCTCGGGCAGGGCCTCCACCAGGTCGGGCGGGATGACCACCGCGCCGTGCCGGTCTGCGTGGACGAGGTCGCCGGGGGCGACGGTCAGGCCGAAGACGGTGACGGGCGTGCCGATCTCGGTCACATGCACGAAGGCATGGCTCGGCCCGATGGACCCCGCGATGACCGGGAAGTCCGGCGCCAAGTCGCCAAGGTCGCGCATGACGCCGTTGGTGAGGGCGCCGGAGAGGCCGAAGCCCTTGTGGACGGTGGTGTTCACCTCGCCCCAGAAGGCGCCGACGGCGTTCGGCCAGTCCACGTCCTCGACCACGGCCAATGACGGCTTGGGACCCTCGGCCATGGCCCGGTAGTAGTCCATGCGGCGGGCGCGGATGACCTCCGGCGCCTCGGTCGGCGGCGCCAGCGCCGAAATGCGGGCGGTGACGGCGTAGCCGACAACGGCAGGGGCGGTGGGGTCCGAGGACAGGACGGTGCCCCGCGTGTAGGCGTCGAATCCGCGCTTGCCCTGCGCGGTCTCGATGGCGTTGCAGACGGTCGGGGTGTCGACGCTGCGCAGGAGGGTGAGGAGGTCATCGGTCATCTGTCGTCTCCAGCCAGGCGGCGAGGGCGGCGTTGGTCGGCATGGGTTGTTCGAGGGTGGGCAGGTGCCCCGCGCCGTCGATCACGGTCAGGGTGCTGTGGGGGATCAGGGCGTGCATCAGCTCGTGCCTCTCCACCGGGCAGAGGGCGTCCTCGCGGCCGCAGAGGACGAGGGTGGGGCAGGTGACGCTGCGCAGTATCTCCTGCCGGTCGGGGCGGTCGCGGAGGGCGAGGGACTGGCGGATGAATACCTGGGGCCCGAGATCCATCGCCATCTCCATGCAGAGGTCGAGGATCGCCTGCCGGTCCGGGCCGTCGGTGAGGTAATTCGGCTTCATCTCGTCGCGCATGACGGACCGGAGGTGGCCGGCCTGCGCCTTCTCGATCTGCGGCGCGCGGCGGGCCTGCACCTCGGGCAGTTCGGCCCGGGGGTTGGTGTCCATCAGGGCCAGCCCCGCCAGCCGCTCCGGCGCCTGCGCCGCGATTTCCATCGCCACGATCCCGCCCATTGACAGGCCCGCGAGGGCGAAGCGCGGCGGGGCATGGGCCAGCACGTCGGCGGCAAGCGCCGCCGTAGATTCGGCCCCGCAGAGGGGCGCGACATGCACCGCGCGGCGACCCGAGAAGGCCGCGATCTGCGGGCCGAAGAGCCGCGCATCGCACATCATGCCGGGCAGGAGGACGAGGGGGGTCATCCGGCGAGCGCGGCCCCTTCGGAGAGAGCGGACAGCTTGGCATAGGCGATGTCGGGGTCCACCGCGCCAAAGCCGGCGAAGGTGCCGAAGCCGCAGTCGCTGCCCGCGATGACCCGGTCGGTTCCGACGATGTCGGTGAACCGCTCGATCCGCTGGGCCACCAGTTCGGGATGCTCGACGAAGTTGGTCGTGGTGTCGACGACGCCGGGGACCAGGACCTTGTCCTCCGGAATGTCTCCCTTCCGGTCGCGGAACACGGTCCACTCATGACCGTGCCGGGGGTTCGACGTCTCGAAGAGGACATACCGGGCCCGGGCCGACATCAGCGTGTCGAACATCTTGGCCATGGGGATGTCGCAGACGTGCGGCCCCTCGTAGTTGCCCCAGCAGATGTGGATGCGCACCCGCTCCTCGGGGATGCCCTCGAGCGCGTGGTTCAGCGCCTCGACGTGGGAGGCGGCAACCTTCACGAACTCCTCGTCCGTCAGGTCCGTGAACAGCATGTGCCGCGACAGGGCGAGGTCGGGGCAGTCGAGCTGCAGGTCGAGGCCGGCGTCCACGATGGTGCGGTATTCGTCCCGCATCGCATCCGCGAGGGCGGCGAGGTAGGCGTCGCGGGTCGGGTAGAATTCGTTTTGCAGGAAGAGGGAGATCACACCCGGCGAGGCGGCGTTCATGAAGCCGCGTTCGGCCCCGTGCTCGGCCATCGCGGCGTGCAGGTTGGCGATGTCCTTTTCCAACTCGCCCTGGCCCTTCGACTTGACCTCGCCCACGCAGGTGGGCCGCGCGTATTTCGGCGTGCCGCCGTCGCTCGCGATCCGGTCGAGGAAGCGGGGGAACAGCTTGAGGTCGGCGGGGGCGTTGCGTTTGGAATCGCCCGCGAAGCCGGTGTAGCGGTCCTTGACGTAGGTGGCGTAGGAAATCTTGGAGGTCTCGCCGTCGCTGACGATGTCGACCCCGGCCTCCTTCTGTTTGCGCACGGTCTCGGACACCGCGGATGTCATCGCGGCGTCGAAGGCGGCGGCGTCGTAGGCCTCGCCCCGTTCGCGGGCGAAGATGAAATCGACCACCTCCTGCGTGCGGGGCAGGGAGCCGACGTGGGTGGTGAGGATGGGCATGGGCCGTGACCTTTCTGGGTTGGATCAGCCGAGGTGGTGGCTGAGGAAGGACAGCCAGTTCTCGTGGGCGAGCTTGGCGATCAGCGCCTCGCCGTAGCCATGGGTGCGCATCGCGGCGATCAGGTTCGGCAATTCGCCCGCGTGGGCGATCCCGTTCGGCATCGGGGCGCCGTCGAAGTCCGAGCCGAGGCCGACATTGTCCTCGCCCGCGATTTCGATCATGTGGTCGAGCTGGCTCAGGCAGTCCTCGAGGCCGGCGTCGCCCGTCTCCCAGCCGGCGTCGCTCAGGAAGACGGTTGCGAAGTTCAGCCCGGCCATGCCCCCGGTCTCTCGGATCGCGCGGAGCTGGTCGTCGGTCAGGTTGCGGGCGTTGTGGGCCAGTGCCCAGGCATTGGAATGGGTGGCGACGAGGGGCAGGCCGGCCTCGCCCACCTCCCAGAAGCCCTTCATCGTCAGGTGCGAGGTGTCGATCATGATCCCCAGCTCCCGGCAGCGGGCGATCAGCCGCTTGCCGTCCGCCGTCAGGCCGGGGCCGGTGTCGCCGTCGGTGCCCTGCTGGATCGGCACGCCGTCACCAAAGATCGTCCGGCGCGACCAGACCGGGCCGAGGGAGCGCAGGCCCATCGCATGCAGCGCGTCGAGCGCCAGAAGGTCCGGTCCGATGCAATCCGCCCCTTCGAGGTGCAGGACGCAGGCGAGCCGGTTTGAGACGAAGCTGCGCGCCAGCGTCTGGGCATCGGTGCAGATGTCGATCAGCCCCGCCTCGGCGAGGCGCATGGCGATGCCGGCCTGGGCGAAGGCGGGCACGGCGGCCGCGCCTTCCTCCATCCTCTCGCCGAGGGGCAGGCCCGCGCCGCCGCCGGAGAGCGCCGAGAAGTCGAAGCTCTGGCGCGCGCGGGGCGAGTAGATGGCGAAGAACCCGCCGCCGAGCCCGCCCGCCGCCGCGTGGGGCAGGTTCACCTGGCCCTTGGGCTGGCGGAACTCCTCCACCGGGTCGCCGTCCGCGCACCACAGGCGGCTCAGCGCGTCGTTATGACCGTCGAAGACCTGCATCACTTCTCCTGTTCCGTCCACGGGCCGATGCACACCGGCCCGGGAGCATGGACCGTCAGCCCCGCCAGGTGTGTCCCGCCGGATCGTCGGTGCCGACGATATGGTAGAGCGCCGCCTCCCCGGTCATCGAGGGCACTGCGCTGTGCATCAGGTTCTCGGGCACGCTCATCGTGTCGCCGGGGGCGAGGGTGGTCGACCCGCCCTCCCAGTCCACCCGCCAGTGACCTCGCACGGGCATCAGGACCGAGGGGCGGTCGTGCTGGTGCTTGTCCTCGGTGGCGCTGCGGGCGGTGATGAAATCGACCTCGAAGCCGGGCTTGTCCTTGAGCAGACCATGCTCCCCGATGACCTTCAGGGGCTGCTTGTCCGCCAGCGCCACCATGTCCCAGTAGCGGGCGACGTGGTTGGGCAGGACGTCCGCGGTCGTCGGCTCGGGCCGCTTGGCGAGTTCGGCGTCGGACATGAGCGGCATCGGCTTCACGCCCTCGGGCAGGGACTGGCCCTTCTTGGTGTCGTAGAGCTTGCCGTTCTCGCCCAGCACCAGCCCGTGGTCGGCGGCGTCCTCGATCACCTGCGGCGCCCACATGACGCCGCCGCCGGCATCGTCGCCGCCGAGGATCGCCATGATCATCCCGTAGTCGGTGCCGATGTTCTCGAACCCGCGGAAGATGCCGGTGGGGATGTTGAAGATGTCGCCTTCCTCGAGCGTCACCTCGCCGGCGGTGCCCCAGCGCCCCCAGAAGAACCGCCACTTGCCGGAGAGGACGAAGAAGACCTCCGCCGTGTGGTGGTCGTGGAGCGAATTGCGCACCCGCGGCGGCTGGCCGGCGGCGCCGATGTTGAAGCCGTGGGGCAGGGCGATGTGGACGTGCTGGTCGGGGGATTCCGAGACCCCGCCGCCAATGATGGTGAAGTTCTCCTTCTGGTTCGAGCCGGGGGTGTGGGCGTCGATGAAGGCGGTCTTGCAGGGTTGCAGCTCGCCGTAGCGGACGATGCGGGCGGCCATGTCTTGCGGTGTCATGTGTCTGTCCTGATTGAGTGTTTCGTGAAGAGGAGTCAGGACAGGACCCCCGAGTAATGCGGGTTCAGACGCCGCGCCCGCCGGCTGGCGAGCCAGCCGTGCAGGGGCCTCTGAAGACGGGCGATCCGGGTCATGCGCGCATGCCCGCAAGCAGGATCTGCTTCCAGATCGCGACCTCGTCGATCAGGGTGAATTCCCGGCGCAGGCCCCATTCGCCCCATTCGGCGTGGGTGATGCCCATGACGTGGACCTCGGCCCCCGTGGGCGCGCCGAAGTGGCCGGGACCGGAGTGGGCGCCGGTCAGGGACCAGCGCACGGCGGCGCGGTTGGGCGTGCCGGGGTCCGAGCGGCCGATCTGGTGGTGGATCCTGAACTCCGCCGTCGGGAAGGAGGAGCGCAGGCGCATCCAGTCCGTCTCGGCGAAGTCCCAGGACCAGCCGCCGCGGCTGCCCCAGTGCTCGGTGCGGACGGCCCGGTCGTATTCGGCGCGGATGACGGTGAAGTCCTTGTCCATGATCCGCCCGAGGATATTGGCGAGCCGGGTGCCCCATTCGCTGTCGTTGCCGCAGCCCTCGTAGGGGCCGGGCACGTCGTGTTCGGGCCGGAAGGGCTGAACGCAATTCTCCGGCCCGCCCTCGACCTCGATCTGGTGGCGGGCGTAGTCGGCGGGGTCCCAGCCCAGCTGTCGGGCGATGCCGCCGACGTCGCGGATCAGCCATTCGTCGTCGATCACGTCGGCCTTGGCGGCGCAGTCGGCGATGGCCCGGATCTCGAACCGTTTGCCGGTGGGAGGGCCGAACGCGCCGTGACCGGTGTGGGTGCCGCTCGTGACGAGGCGGTGGGAGGAGAGGTAACGGCCCGGCTCCGGCCCCTCGGACCAGATCACGTCCTCGCCCAGAAGCTGCCGGTCCGGGAACTCGGCCAGCGTGGCGAGGGTCCCGTCGATCACACCCGCATTG
The DNA here is from genome assembly GCA_024304875.1 of Paracoccaceae bacterium. Lineage (GTDB taxonomy): Bacteria > Pseudomonadota > Alphaproteobacteria > Rhodobacterales > Rhodobacteraceae > JAMWZF01. The sequence continues at coordinate 7,780 of JAMWZF010000043.1, read as the reverse complement.
CCGGTGACGAGGCCGGAGGGAAACCGCATCGGGATGTCGCGGCCATAGTAGTGGTGCAGGGTGGCGAGGCCCCGGTCCTCCCAGATCTCCTTGGTGATCTTCAGGATGTAGTCGGGCAGGTCCTTGAACTGATTGGAGAAGTCTCTCATTCGCATAGCCCGCTATGGATCAGGATCTGTTTCCAGATCGCGGTTTCGTCGATCAGCGTCCATTCGCGGCGGAGGGTGGGGCCCTCGCCGAAGGGGCCGAATTCGGCCTGGGTGATGCCCATGACGTGCACCTCGGCGCCCGTAGGCGTGCCGAAGCGGCCCCAGCCGGAATGGGTGCCCTGCAGAGACCAGCGCACCGCGGCGCGGGGCGGCATGAGCGGATCGTCCCGGCCGACGACGTGGTGGATGGTGAACGCCGCCGAGGGGAAGGCGGCGCGCAGGCCGGTCCAGAAGCGGTCGGCCTCGGCCCGTCCGCTCGTCTCCTGCCCGCCGGGATAGTGGAGGGCGCAGGCGCGGTCGTAAGTGCGGGGGATGACATCGAGGTCGGCGGCCACGATGCTGGAGAGGATCTCGGCCAGCCGGGCGCCCCATTCATTGTCGTTGCCCCGCCGGTCGTAAGGGCCGGGGACGTCGGTCTCGGGCGTCAACGGCTTCACGCAAGCCTCCGGCCCACCCTCGCGTGCGATCAGGCCGCGGGTCCAGTCCACCACGTCCTGTCCCATCTGCATGACGATGGCCGACTGGTCCCGCACCAGCCACTCGTCATAGACGGCCCCCTCCCGGATCGCACAGTCCGCCAGGATGCGGTAGCGCAGCCGCGCGCCGGTGGGGGCGCCGTACATGCCGGGATGGGTGTGGGTCGCGGTACAGAGCAGGCGGTGGGACGAGAGGTAGGCGTCGGAGGTCTCCGTCGCGCCCTCGGGGTCATCAGACCAGATCACGTCTTCGCCCAGCAATTCGCGGTCGGGAAACTCGGCGAGCGTGGCGAGGGTGGCGGCGATGACGCCGTCGTTGCCGACCACGACCGAGGCGGGGGACCGCACGATCAGGCCGTCAGCGTAGAGGTGGCGGAGGGACCCGATCTGCCGGCCCTCCCAGATATGATAGGTGATGCCGTTGATGAACTCCGGCACGTCCCGCCATTTCGGATCGAAGCCGCGCATCTCAGTCGTCCCGAGCAGCGGTGGAGCCGCGGACGATCAGTTCCCCCTCCAGCACCACGCGGCGGGGCGGGGCGGCGCGGTCCTCGATCCGCTCCAGCAGAACCTCGACGGTCTGGGCGACCATCCGGTTGATGGGCTGACGGTAGCTTGTCAGGTCGTATGCGGGCCAGGCGGCGATGGGGGTGTCATCGAAACCGGCGACGGCGACGTCGTGGGGGATGCGCAACCCCAGCTTCGACCGGATCACGTCCATCACGGCGAAAGCCATGTGGTCGTTGCCGACGAAGACGGCGGTGGGCCGGTTCGGGCCTGCGAACATCTCGAGCGCGGCGATGCGGGCGACGGAGTATTCGAAGTTGCCGACTTCGCGGGCGGCGAGGGTCAGGCCCGCCTCCTCCAGACCCGCGCGGAAGCCCGCCTCGCGGTCGCGCTGGGTCGTCGCCTCTTCCAGCCCTGCGATATAGCCGATCCGGGTGTGCCCCAACTCGGCGAAATGCGCCGCGATGGCCCGGCCGCCCTTCTCGTTGTCGGTCACCACCGAGGACATGCTGGGGTCGTCCTGTTCGCGGTTGAACAGCAGCACCGGGATGCCCTGGTCGCGGCACCGCCGGGCGAGGACCGAGGACATGGAGACCGAGGCGAGGATGATGCCGTCGACCTGGTAGTCCATGATCTCGCGCATCACGTCCTCCACGTCGCCCTTGGTGGGCGAGGCCATGAAGACGAGGATGTGGTAGCCCTGTTCCTGGAGCGCGACCGACAGCCGCTCCACCGCCTCGGGGTAGAACTGGTTGTCGAGGTAGGCGACGACGAGGCCGATGATCCGGCTTTTGCCGGTAATCATCGCGCGGGCCAGGATGTTGGGCCGGTAGCCAAGCGCCTCGGCCGCCGTCAGCACCTTTGTCCGCGTCTTCTCGGACACGCTGGCGCCGGGGGTAAAGACGCGGGAGACGGCGGACTGGCTGACGCCCGCCCGCTGCGCGACCTGAAGCGATGTGACCCGATCGTTTGGCATCAGTCCGCCGTCCAGCCTCCGTCGATGAGCATCGAGGTTCCGGTGACGAGCGCCGAGGCCTCGGAGGCGAGATACACCACCGCGCCCATGATGTCCTCCACCTCGCCGACGCGGCCCAGCTTGATCTTCTCCTCGATCCAGGCGACCCGCTTGGGGTTGTCGAAGGTCTGTGCCGTCAGGGGCGTGCGGATGAAGGTGGGGCAGACGGTGTTGATGCGGATTTTGCTCGGGCCCCATTCGATCGCCATGGCCTTTACCATGCCCTCAAGCCCGTGTTTCGACGCGCAGTAGACCGCCCGGTCGATCCCGCCGACGTGGCCCATCTGGCTGGAGATGTGGATGATCGAGCCGGGTTTGCCCGCCTTTGTCATCGCCTTGGCGGACCAGGCCGAAAGGAAGTAGGCGGCCCGGAGGTTGAGGTGCATGACCGCGTCGTAGTCCTCGGGCGTGGTGTCGACGGCGGCGGAGTGCCGGGCGGTCCCGGCGGAGTTCACCACGACGTCGAAGGGCTCCTCCGCCAGCAGCGCCTCCAGCGCCGGAAGGTCGCCCATGTCCAGCCCCCGCGCCTCGGCCGCGCCGCCCGCGGCGGTGATCGCCCCCACCGTCTCGGACAGCCGGTCGGCCCCCCGCGCGGCGCAGACCACGTGGGCGCCGACCTCGGCCAGGGCCGCGGCGCAGGCCTGCCCGATGCCGGAGGAGGCTCCGGTGACGAGCGCGCGTTTTCCGTCGAGGCGGAAGGAAGGTGTCTTCGGCAGGCTCACTCCGCCGCCTCCCGGTAGGGCGCGCCTTCGCCGTAGGGCACGTTCACCCCGCCGTAGCGGCGCACCCGGACGTTGCATTGCTCGGCGTGGCCGACGAAGCCTTCGAGGATGCACAGGCGCGAGCCGTATTCCCCGACCAGCGTCGCCGCCTCGTCGGTCAGGATCTTCTGGTAGCTGTGGGTTTTCAGGTACTTGCCGACCCAGAGCCCGCCCGTGTAGCGGCCCGCCTTCTTGGTCGGCAGGGTGTGGTTGGTGCCGATCACCTTGTCCCCGTTGGCCACGTTGGTGCGCGGGCCGAGGAAGAGGGCGCCGTAGCAGGTCATGTGCTCGAGGAACCAGTCGTCGCGGTCGGTCATGACTTGCACATGTTCCGAGGCGAAGTCGTCGGCGACGGCCAGCATCTCCTCGTAGGTGTCGCAGACGATGACCTCGCCGTAATCCTCCCAGCTCTTCCGGGCGGTCTCGGCCGTGGGGAGGATCTGCAAGAGGCGCTCGACCTCCGCCAGCGTGTCCTTCGCCAGCTTCTCGGAATTGGTCAGCAACACGCAGGGAGAGTTGTAGCCGTGCTCGGCCTGACCCAGCAGGTCCGTCGCGCAAAGCTCGGCATCGGCGGCGCTCTCGTCGGCGATCACCATGGTCTCCGTCGGACCCGCGAAGAGGTCGATGCCGACGCGGCCGAAGAGCTGGCGCTTGGCCTCTGCGACGAAGGCGTTGCCGGGGCCGACGAGCATGTGGACGGGGTCGATGGTCTGGGTCCCCAGCGCCATGGCGCCGATCGCCTGGATGCCGCCGAGCACGTAGATCTCGTGCGCGCCGCCGAGGTGCATGGCCGCGATGACGCCGGGGTTCGGCTCACCCTTGAAGGGGGGCGTGGCGGCGATGATCCGGGGCACGCCGGCGACGGAGGCGGTGGCGACGGACATGTGCGCCGAGGCGACCATCGGGAACTTGCCGCCGGGGACGTAGCAGCCGACGGACTGCACGGGGATGTTCTTGTGGCCGAGGATGACGCCGGGGAGCGTTTCGACCTCGATGTCCTTCATCGAGTCCCGCTGGGCCTGGGCGAAGTGGCGCACCTGCTCCTGCGCGAAACGGATGTCGGCCATCTCGCGGGGGGAGACCTTGGCGATGATCTCCTCGATCTCGGCCTCGGTCAGGCGGTAGCTGTCCCGGGAGTAGCCGTCGAACTTCTCGGCCATCTCGCGCACCGCCGCATCGCCCCGGGCGCCGATGTCGGCCAGGGCGGCCTCGACCGCACCGCGCACCTTGGCGTCGTCCTCGGCGCGTTCGGCCTCGGGTTTGCCGCGCTTGAGGTATGTCACAGTCATCTTTGGTCCTCCCTCGGGGCCGGTGGCACCGCGCTCCCGTCGTCGTAATGCTCCCAGCCGTGCCCGTCGAACACGTCCCGTCCCAGCTGCGCAAGGACGGAGGCGAAGTCGACCGAGACCCAGTTGTCCTTGATCCGCCCGTCCTCGACGCGCCAGAAATCCATGTAGGGGATGGTCACCCTCTTGCCGGTGGGCGCGATGCCCATGAAGGTCCCCGAATGGGTCGCCTCGATATGGCCGAAGCAGGAGGCCCAGTCGCCCTCGCAGATGAAGCGGTCGGTCTTGTAGTCCCGCTCGGTGAAGGCCGCGCGAAGGGGCAGTTGCCAGTTGCGGCGGAAGGCGGCGAGGTCCTCCTTGGTGCCGCAGCCGTAGTTGCCCATCCAGCGGAAATCCTCGTGGAAATGGGCGGCCATGTCGTTGGAATTGGCCCCCAGCGCCTCCTCCATCCGCAGGATGACCTGCCGCGTCGCCTCGGCGTGTTCTTCGGGGGTCATGCCGGGTCGATCCTTTCTCCCGAGGCGGTGTCGAAGAGGTGGCAGATCTCGGCGGGCACGCGGGCCTCGACCGTCTCGCCGATCTCGGCGCGGTAGTCCTTGTTGGTCTTGACCGACACCAGGCCCTCGCCCATCCGCCAGGTGATCATCGAGGCCTCGCCGAGGAGTTCGATGGAATACATCGGCGCCGCGATCTGCCCGCCCGAGGGGACGATCTCGGCGTCCTCGGCCCGGAAACCGAGGGTGACGTTGCCCGAGACGTCCTGCCGCAGCCCCTCGACCCGGATGCCGGGGCCTTCGAAGGTGCCATTCTGCAGCGTCCCCTCGACGAGGTTCATCGCCGGAGAGCCGATGAAGCTGGCGACGAAGGTGTTGGCCGGGTGGTTGTAGATGTCAGTGGGGGTGCCGACCTGCTGGATGCGGCCCTTGTTCATCACCACCACGCGGTCGGCGAGGGTCATCGCCTCGATCTGGTCGTGGGTGACGTAGACGGTCGTCACCTTCAGCTTCGATTGCAGGTTCTTGATCTGCGCGCGGGTCGAGACCCGCAGCTTGGCGTCGAGGTTCGACAGCGGTTCGTCCATCAGGAAGACGGTCGGCTTGCGCACGATGGCCCGGCCGAGGGCGACGCGCTGGCGCTGGCCGCCCGAGAGGTCGGCGGGGCGGCGGTCCTGGAACTGCTCGAGCTCCACCATCTCGATCGCCTTGCGGACCATCGCGTCGTGCTGGTCCTTGGGCACCTTCCGCACCCGCAGGGGGAAGCGGATGTTCTCGTAGACCGAAAGGTTCGGATAGAGCCCGTAGGACTGGAACACCATCGAGATGTCGCGATCCTTCGGCTCCAGCTTGTTTACCACCCGGTCGCCAAGGATGATCTCGCCCTCGGTGATGCTCTCCAGCCCCGCGATCATCCGCATGGTGGTGGACTTGCCGCAGCCCGAGGGGCCGAGGAGGACGAGGAACTCCTGGTCCGCGATGTCGAGGTCGAAGTTGTCGACGCCGACGAAGTCGCCCCAGCGCTTGCAGACGTTTCTCAGCTGAAGTCGGGCCATGGTCCGGCCTCCTATCCCTTGACCGCGCCGGCGGTGAGGCCGGAGACGATCTGACGTTGAAAGAAGAGGATGAGAACGAAGAGCGGCAGGATGGCCGAGACCACGGCCGCGACCGCGTACATCACCTTGCCCTGCTCCTGGGTGGAGCCGAGGAAGCTGTCGATCTGCGGGATCATCGTGGTGTTCTCCTCGCTCAGCAGCATCGCGGTGACGGTGAAGTCGTTGTAGGCGAGCAGGAAGCTGAACAGCCCGGTGGTGATGACCCCCGGCCACATCACCGGGATGACCGCCAGCCGGAACGCCTGGAACCGGGTGCAGCCGTCGACCATCGCCGCCTCGTCGAGGTCTTTCGGGATCGACAGGAAGAAGCTGTGCAGCATCCAGAGGGTGAAGGGCTGGTTGATCGCGACGAGCACGATGATCGTGGTGGGCAGGTAGCCCCAGATGTTGAGTTCGAAGAAAGGCAGCAGGTAGCCCGAGACGAGGGTGACGTGCGGCATCGCCCGGAAGACGAGCGCGGCCATCAGCAGCCAGAAGGTGTACTTGAAGCCCGACCGGGCGAGCGCGTAGCCGCCGAGCGTGCCGAGGGTGAGCGAGATGACGACGGTGAAGATCACCACGATCATCGTGTTGAGGGCCGCGCGCCAGAACTCCTGCTCGACCCAGGCGCCGTAGTAGCCCTCGAGCGTGAAGCGCCCGCCGGTCTGCAACTCGGTCGCCGGGCCGGTGATCGCGTTGGTCCAGTCGGCGCGGGAGAAGAAGTCGCCCTCGACCTTGAAGGACCCCCACATCGTCCAGAGGAAGGGGAAGGCCGCGATCATCAGCCAGACCACGATGAAGGCGATCGAGAGGGCCGCGAGGGGGAGCGGTTTCTTGTGGATGTTGTCCGACATGGGGCCGCCCTCAGCTCGACTTGCGGTTGAATTCGCGCCAGTTGCGGCGCAGCACCGGCGTCAGCAGGATCAGCACCCCGATGATCGTCAGCATGGATGTGGCCGCCGCAGAGCCGAACAGCGGCGTGTCCGACAGGCGCAGGTCGTTGTAGATCAGGTAGCTCAGCGAGGTGGCGCTGGCCGCCGCCGAGAAACCGATGATCGGCTCGAAGACGCGGAAATTGTCCATCAGCTGCATGAGGCCGATGAAGGTCGCCAGCGGCAGCAGGTAGGGGATGGTGACGAAGCGGATCCTCTCCCACCGGTTCGCACCGTCGACCATCGCGGATTCCAGCGTGTCCTGCGGCACGGTCTGAAGCCCGGCGTAGAAAACGACGAAGGCGAAGGGGGCCGAGTGCCAGACCCCGTAGACGAAGAGCGTCACCCAGGTCAGCGAGGGCGATGCCGTCAGCGACAGGCTGGGGTCGCCGAAGATCCATTGCAGCGCCGCGCCGAGGATGCCGCGCGAGTTGATCATCCAGAACAGGACCAGCGAGCCGACCAGGGGCGTCACGATCATCGGCAGGAGCGAGAAGAAAATCACCGGCCCTTTCAGGATCGCCGGGATCGAGTTGACCACGACGGCGATGATGAAGCCGAGGATGATGACGAGGGGCGTCACCACGAAGGTGTAGGTGATGGTGAAGATCAGCGCCTTGTAGAAGGGCAGGTTCATGATCCGGTTGCGGATCTCGCCGAAGTTCTGGGAGGTGGCGACGATCTCGGAAATCTCGTCCACGGCGAGGTGGCTGGCGTTGGTGTAGGTGCCAAGGCCGTTGTAGCGCCCGGTGGGCTGCTCTGCCTGCAGCTCGGCCATCGCGGCGCGGTCCACCCGGACCTCGGCGGTGCAGCCGAAGGGGCCGCAGGCCTCGGCCTCGATCATGATCTGCTCGTGTTCGACGAAAAGCGACTGGTAGGCGACCGAGACGATGGGCACGGCGATGAAGAGGATCATGGCCAGGAGCGACGGCCAGATGAAGGCCAGGAAGGTCTTGTGCGGCATGTCGGTCCTCCTGTCGCTCGGCCGGCCGGGCCGGGGCGATGT
>JAMWZF010000429.1 GCA_024304875.1 Paracoccaceae bacterium | reverse complement strand
AGGTGGCGAAGCAGTCGTGCTTGAGCGCCGCCTCGCGGATCAGCCGCTTGAAGAAGAAGATCTCGTCCGCCAGCTTGACCGGGTCGCCGTGCCGCAGGTTGATCTCGAGCTGGCCGGCGCCGCCTTCCTGGGTGATGCCGTCGATCTCGAAGCCCTGGACCTCGGCGAAATGGTAGATGTCGTCGATGACGGGGCCGTATTCGTCCACGGCGGTCATCGAATAGGCCTGGCGGGCGGCGGCGGGCCGGCCCGTCCGCCCCATCATCGGCGCGATGGCCTGGGCCGGATCGACGTTCTTGCCGACGAGGTAGAATTCCATTTCGGGCGCGACCACCGGGGTCCAGCCCTGCTCGGCGAAGAGCGCGCAGACCCGTTTCAGCACGTTGCGGGGCGCGAAGGGGATCGGCCGGCCCTTCTGGTCGAAGGCGTCGTGGATCACCTGCAGGGTGCCGTCCGCCGCCCAGGGCGCGGCCGTGGCGGTGTCCATGTCGGGCACCAGCACCATGTCGGGCTCGGTCCAGTCGTCGTCGGTGACGTCGTCGGCCCAGTCCCCGGTGATGGTCTGGAAGAAGATCGAGTTCGGCAAGTGGAAGTTCTTGGCCCGGGCGAACTTGGCCGCCGGCATCGCCTTTCCGCGGGCAATGCCGGGAAGGTCGGCGATGACGCATTCCACCTCGTCGAGGGCGTTCTTCTCGACATAGGCGGCGGCGGCTTCGGGGAGTTGGTCCAGAAGGCTCATGTCAGCTGTCTCGTCTTGAAGAACCGGGCCATCATCGACCCGAGCCGGGCATTGTCCACCGGCTCGCGCAGGCTGTCTTTCGCGGCGGCGACCCGGTCCGGTTCGACCGCGTCCGAGCGGTGTTCGATCAGCCCCTCGACGGCGGTCTCGCCGAATTCGGGATGGGGCTGCACGGTGAAGATGCGGTTGCCGTACAGCAGGGCCGCGTTGGCGCAGAACTCGTTCGAGGCCAGCACCTCGGCCCCGTCCGGCAGGTCGACGACCTGGTCCTGGTGCCAGGCATTGAGATGCAGCGTCTCGCCGCCCCAGTCGTAGCTGCGCCGCCCGACGGACCAGCCGCCGGGAAACTTGACGACAGTGCCGCCCATGGCCTGCGCGACGATCTGGTGGCCGAAGCAGATGCCCACCACCGGCACGTCGGCGGCATAGGCGGCCCGGATGAACTCCTCGAGCGGTTGGATGAAGGGGTGGTCCTCGTAGGCGCCGTGCCGCGAGCCGGTGATCAGCCAGCCATCGGCGGCGTTCACGTCCGGCGGAAAGACCATGTCGACCACGTTCCAGGTTTCGTAGTCGAACGTCTCGGGGCCAAGCAGCCGCTTGAACATGGCCGCGTAGTCGCCGACCGCGTCCTTGATCGGTTCGGCGACATGGCCGGTCTGGAGGATACCTATCTTCATGGAGCACCGTTGTTTTGCCTCTGTCTAGGCTTCGCCGGACAAGCGGGCAAGGGGGCCTCGCGGGGGGTGTTGCGCGCGGTCACCCCAAGCCTTGCCAGAGGGGGGCGGCGCCCGTCAAAGTGACATCGAGGATGTTGTTTTGGGCCGGTCACGGCCCGGGGAGGCGTGTGGTATGCAATTCACCATCGGATGGCTCAGGCTCATTCCGGGCCGGCGGGAGGCCTTCATCCCCGAGGCCCGGGCGCATCAGGTGGCGTGCCGCCGCGAGCGGGGGTGCCTGTTCTTCGAATGGCATCCCAGCAGCACCGACCCCGACATGATGCTTCTGATCGAGGGCTGGGAGACGCCCGCCCATCACAAGGCGCATCTGACCGCGCCGCATCACCTGGCCCTGGTCGAGAAGGCAGGGGACTACGCCGTCTGGGGCCGCTTCGAGGAGATCGAGGCGAAGAACGTGGTGACCCACGGCCTGGAGTTTCTCGAGCAGGACGAGGATCCCGAGTAGCCCCGCGCGTCAGACCGTGTCGAGGTAGAGGTCGACCTGTTCCTCGGGGCTGAGTTCGCTGAAGTAGTGCAGCTCCTGCCGCTTGGTGGCGACGAGGTTTCGGATCAGCTCGGCCGGGAAGATGCGGGCGATCCGCGGGTCGCTTTCGAAGGCGTCGATGGCGTCGGCCCAGGTGGCCGGGATCTGCGGCAGCGGCTGGTCGTAGGCATTGCCGGTGATCGGGGCCGGGGGCGCCTCGCCGTCCTCGATCCCGGTCAGCGCGGCGCCGAGGACGGCGGCCAGCATCAGATAGGGGTTCACGTCGCCGCCCGCGACCCGGTGCTCCAGCCGCCGCGCCACAGGGGGCCCCGAGGGCACCCGCACCGCCGCCGTCCGGTTCTCGTGCGCCCAGCAGACCGAGGTCGGCGCATGGGCGCCGGGCACCAGCCGGTCGTAGCTGTTGCCGTGGGGGGCGAAGATCAGGCCCGAGCCGGGCAGCGCGGCGAGGCAGCCCGCGACCGCGTGACCGAGGGTCCGCTCGCCGGTTTCGGGGTCGGCGAAGATGTTCTTGCCGTCCGGTCCGAGGACCGAGACATGCACGTGCATCCCGTTGCCCGCATAATCGGGATAGGGTTTGGCCATGAAGCTGGCCGCAAAGCCGTGCGAGCGGGCGAGGCCCCGCACCAGCAGCTTGAACAGCCAGGCGTCGTCGGCGGCCCGCAGGGCGTCGGGGACATGGGCGAGGTTGATCTCGAACTGGCCGA
>JAMWZF010000428.1 GCA_024304875.1 Paracoccaceae bacterium | reverse complement strand
CCGCCTCAACCGCCCGATGACGATCCTCATGGGCGGCAGCGCGGTCATGGTCCTGGTCTTCGGCCTGCTGCGCGCCTGGACCAGCGGCAAGATCGACGGCTGGGCGGGCCTCCTCGATCCCTACGGGCTGACCGTCCTCGCCTCCGTCCTCGTCTGGATCGCGATCGAGGGGGTCGGCGGCAGCTTCCGCGCCCGGCTCAAGCGCCGGATGGCCAATGCCGAGGCCCATGCCGCCGAGGCGGTGGCCGATGCCCGTCGGGCGGGCGGCATCACCCTCGGCCTGCTCCTCGTCCTGGTGATCCTCATGGCCGTCATGGGTCTCGGCCATGTCTGAAGCCGGGTCCGGGTCCCGACACGTCATGTCGCTGCCGCGCCATTGCCCCCTCGCGCGGCGCTGGTAGGCTCACCCCGACGCGAAGGAGTCGACCGATGGGCTTTTCCGCCTTCCGCATCCTGAAGGAGGGGCTGACCGGCAATACCGGCTGGCGCCCCCACTGGCGCGACCCCGAGCCCAGGGCGGACTACGACATCGTCATCATCGGGGGCGGCGGCCACGGCCTCGCCACCGCTTTCTACCTCGCCAAGGAACACGGGCTGACCAACGTGGCGGTGCTCGAGAAGGGCTACCTCGGCGGCGGCAACGTGGGGCGCAACACCACCATCGTGCGCGCCAACTACTGCTTGCCCGGCAATTCGCAGTTCTACTCGCACTCCCTGAAACTCTGGGAAGGGATGGAGCAGGAGCTGAACTTCAACACGATGATGTCCCAGCGGGGGGTCATCAACCTCTTCCACTCCGACGGCCAGCGCGATCACGCGGCCCGGCGGGGCAATGCCATGGCGATCCAGGGCGACGACGCGATCCTGCTGGACCGGACCCAGATCCGCGAGCGGCTGCCCTTCCTCGACCACGACAATGGCCGCTTCCCGATCTACGGCGGCCTCTACCACCCCCGTGGCGGCACCGCCCGGCACGATGCGGTGGCCTGGGGCTACGCGCGGGCGGCGGATTCGCGCGGGGTGGACCTGATCCAGAACTGCGAAGTGACCGGCATCGACATCGAAAACGGCCGCGTCACCGGCGTTCAGACCACCCGCGGCGCGATCCGCGCGAGGAAGGTCGGCATCGTCGTCGCCGGCCGGTCGAGCCAGGTCGCCGCGATGGCCGGGATGCGCCTGCCGATCGAGAGCCACGTCCTCCAGGCCTTCGTCACCGAGGGGCTGAAGCCCTGCCTCGACCATGTCGTCACCTTCGGCATGGGTCATTTCTACATCTCTCAGTCCGACAAGGGCGGGCTCGTCTTCGGCGGCGACCTCGACTTCTACGCCAGCTACGCCGCACGGGGGAACCTGCCCGGCGCCGAGCACGTGATGGAGGCCGCCTGCACCCTGATGCCCTCGATCACCAAGGCCCGCGTGCTGCGATCCTGGGGCGGGATCATGGACATGACGCCCGACGGCTCGCCGATCATCGACCACTCCGGCATCGAGGGGCTCTACCTCAATTGCGGCTGGTGCTACGGCGGGTTCAAGGCGGTGCCGGGGTCCGGCTTCTCCTTCGCCCACCTGATCGCGACTGACAGCCACCACGCCCCAGCCGCCCGGTTCCGGCTGGACCGGTTCACCACCGGACGGGGCCTGATGGATGAGGAGGGCACCGGTGCGCAGCACAATCTTCACTGACGGCCCCGGCGGAACCGGGCGCGCCTGATGCGGATTCCCTGTCCCCATTGCGGCCCCCGCGACCTGCGCGAGTTCACCTACAAGGGCGCCGCCCTCATGGACCGGCCGACAGGCGACTGGTCCGAGGCCTGGGACGCCTACCTGCACCTGCGCGACAATCCCGCCGGCCGGTCCGAGGACCTCTGGTATCATGGTCCCTGCGGCACGTGGGTCTTGGTTGACCGCGACACCGTTAACCATGCCATCCATGGCGCGCGGGCCGCTCAATGAGGCTCGCGGGGAGAGGACTGAACGCAGGGGCGCGCGAGGTGACGTTCACCTTCGACGGCCGGAGCTTCACGGGCCGGGAGGGCGAACCGCTGGCAGCGGCGCTTCTGGCCAATGACGTCCGGCTCATGGGCCGGTCGTTCAAGTACCACCGCCCCCGCGGCGTCCTCACCGCCGGGTCCGAAGAGCCGAACGCGCTCGTCACCGTGGGTCAGGGGGCGAGGGCCACGCCCAACGTTCGCGCCACGATGCAGCCGGTCTATGACGGCATGGTCGCGGTCAGCCAGAACCGCTGGCCCTCTCTCGCCCTCGACGTCATGGGCATCAACGACCTCGCCGCGCCCTTCCTCGGCGCGGGCTTCTATTACAAGACCTTCATGTGGCCCAAGGCGTTCTGGGAAGCGGTCTACGAGCCCCTGATCCGCCGCGCGGCCGGCCTCGGCGCGCTGTCCGGCCTGCCGAACCCGGACCTTTACGAGAAGGCCTTTGCCTTCTGCGAGGTCCTGGTCATCGGCGGCGGTCCCACGGGCCTCATGGCCGCCCTGACGGCGGGCCATGCCGGGGCCGACGTGATCCTCTGCGACGAGGGAGAGGCGCTGGGCGGGCGCTGTCTGTCCGAGGTCGAGGAGATCGGCGGCGCGCCGGCGGCGGACTGGGCGACGTCCGTCGCGGCCGAGCTGGCGAAGATGCCGAACGTCAGGATCATGACCCGCACCTGCGT
>JAMWZF010000427.1 GCA_024304875.1 Paracoccaceae bacterium | reverse complement strand
GCGGCGTCGGCGACGTGCGTGGCACCATCGTCGCCGCACTCTTGCTGGGGATCGTCGAGACGATGGTGGCTACGCTGCTGGACCCCGGTCTGACGCTGGTCGCCGCCTATACGCTGTTCATCCTGATCTTGCTGTTCCGCCCGCAGGGCCTGTTCGGAAAGAAGCCCACATGACCGGCACCGATATCCGCAACCTTGTTCTTGCCACAGCCGCCTTCGGTATCTGCGCGCTGCTGCCGCTGTCCGGCTCGGGGTACTGGCTGTCGATCGGCGTGACCATCGCCATGTTCACGGTGCTGGCCACAAGCTGGGCGCTCTTTTCGGGGCCCACACATTACATCTCCTTGGCGACAGCGGCGTTTTTCGGTGTGGGCACCTATGTCACCGGTCTGGGGTTCGAGACGATGCCCTTCTGGTCGCTGATCGGGATTGCGGGAGTGATCGGCGCGGTGCTGGCCGCGCTGGTGGGTCTGGCGACGCTGCGCCTGTCGGGGGTCTATTTCGTGATCTTCACCCTTGGTCTGGCAGAATTGGTGCGACAGGTCATTACTTGGGTGCAGAACCGCTCGGGTCAGAAGGGGCTTTATGTCCTGACCGACATCACCGAGGCGGGGATCTACTGGATGCTGCTGTCGCTGGCCGCAGCGGTGTTTTTGACCGGCTGGCTGATCGGGCGGTCGCGGCTGGGCTTTGCCCTGCGCATCATCGGCGATGATGAAACCGTTGCGGTTCATTCCGGCATCAACACCGCCCTGTCGAAAGTGCTTTTGTTCATGGTGCCGGGGTCGGTCGCGGCGATGACGGGGGCAATCCTTGCCCCGCGTTACGTCTATATCGAACCCAGTCTGGCCTTTGCACCGATGCTGTCCTTTCAGGTGGTGATCATGGCGCTTCTGGGTGGGGTCGGGCGTCTGTGGGGGCCACTCGTGGGCGTCATCCCATTCACCCTGCTGTGGGAGTCGATCTCCTCCAGCTTTCCGCAACAGACGACCTTGCTGCTGGGTGTGGCCTTTCTGGTCATTGTCTACCTGCTACCGCGCGGTTTCGTAGGCTTGCTGGAACAGATCCGGCACCGCACGCGCGGCGCGGATGCGGAGGGGCTGGCATGAGCACCCCGGTCCTGTCTTTGCGCAATGTCACGAAACGCTTCGGCGGTCTTGTCGCGGTCAATGCGATGACCTTCGACGTCGCCGAACATCAGGTCATGGGGCTGATCGGCCCCAATGGCTCGGGCAAGTCCACGACCATGAACCTGATATCCGGCGCGCTCAAAGTTTCGGGCGGTGAGGTGCTGCTGCGCGGCACCCCGATCACCGCCCTGCCCGCCGAGCAGATCAACCGGCGCGGCATCGCCCGCACCTTCCAGTTGGTCCGGCTGTTGCCGTCGATGACTGTTCTCGAGAACGTTGTGGCCGGTGCCGTTTTTGGCCATCGCCGCCGCTGGGGGCATGAGGCCCGCGCGCATGCCGAAACCCTGCTGGCCCGCGTAGGCTTGGAGGGCAAGGGCCACCTGCGCGTCGGGCAGTTGACCTATATCGACACCAAGCGCGTCGAACTGGCCCGCGTGCTGGCCAGCGATCCGAAACTTCTGTTGCTGGATGAATGGCTGGCGGGCCTGAACCCGACTGAATTGCAGATCGGGATCAGCCTGATCAAATCGCTGCGCGACGATGGCCGCACCATCATTCTGGTGGAACATGTTATGGATGCGATCCGGTCGCTTTGCGATACCTGCGTGGTCATGGCTTCGGGCACCAAGATCGCCGAGGGCACACCACAGCAGGTCCTGTCCGACCCGGACGTGATCCGCGCCTATCTGGGGGATGACGATGTCTAGATCCGCAGGTCTTGAAGTCCGCAACCTGACCGTCAGCTATGGCAAGCACCGCGCGCTTGAAGATGCGTCGATCACCGTCCGCCCCGGCGAGATCGTGGTGATCCTTGGCGCGAACGGTGCAGGCAAATCGACCCTACTCAAGGCGATCAGCGGCATTTGCGAAGGGCAGGTCAGCGGGCAGATCACGCTGGACGGCGAGGATCTGACGACTTTGCCAGCCAACCGCATTCTGGATCAGGGTGTGGCGCTGGTGCCGGAAGGGCGTGGCGTCTTTGGTGATTTGACCGTGCGCGAGAACCTGATCCTCGGGGCCTATTCGGCCCGCGCGCGTGAGGATCAGGCCTCCAATCTGGACCGTGTTCACGAGCTGTTTCCCAAATTGATCGAACGCAGCGGACAGGTCGTGCGCACCATGTCGGGCGGCGAGCAGCAGATGGTGGCCATCGGACGGGCCATGATGTCGAACCCCAACATTCTGACGCTGGACGAGCCGTCTTTGGGTCTGTCGCCACTGCTGTGCAAGGAGTTGTTCCAGAACCTGAAAAAGGTGCGCGATCTGGGTATCGGTATTCTGCTGGTGGAACAGAACGCCAAGCAAAGCCTTGCCATCGCGGATCGCGGTTATCTGCTGGAGAACGCTCATATCGTGCATGAGGACAGTGCCGCGGCCCTGCGCAACGACCCCGCTGTGCAGGCCGCCTATCTGGGGGCTGGCGGGGCGGCCGCACCGCATACCCACGATGCGGCGCAGGGCCCATCCGGCAGGGATGCCGTGCCGTCTGAGGCCGCGCCGCAGGCCTTTGCCGTGTCGCCACGACCCAGCCAGACAGTCTCTGC
>JAMWZF010000426.1 GCA_024304875.1 Paracoccaceae bacterium | reverse complement strand
GTCGATCCCCTCGGCCGACCCGAGGATGATCCGCGCGCCCGCGATCCGCGCCGGCCGGACGAGGTCGATGTCGAGGTCATCCCGGCTGTAGTGCCCCGCCACGAACCCCGGCAGCATCCCCGAGTAGGCGGCCGTCGGCCCCGGGTCGATCAGCGTCAGCCGGGCGCCCGGCAGGGGCTGCATCGCGAAGGACCGAAGGACCAGGGCGTGCGTGTGCCCGCCGCCGATCAGGACGGCATCGCGGGTGAAGGGAACGGACGGGGTCATGCCCTGTCGTACCGCTTCGCGCGGTCAGTCGCCATAGCCGGTCATCTCGAGGTAGCCGATGCCGGGGTGGCTGCCGGTGACGGTCACCGGTCCCTCCCAGTAGAGGAAGGAGGTGTCCATCCAGGCACTGTCGGTGATCGCGGTGACCTCGGCAGACAGGTCCCGGTCGGGCAGCGTCACGCGCCAGCGCACCGGCACCTCGCGGCCCGCGACCTCCGTGGTGCCCAGCGGTTCGGCCGAGAAGGCACCGTCGGGGTAGGCCGTGGTCGTCCCGTCCGGCTCGATCCAGGTGGCGGAGGTGTAGTCCTCGGTCCCGCGCAGGCGGAAGCCCATCAGCTTGGCCCCGCTGTCGAAGGAGAGCGAGAACCAGTCCCAGCCGTCCTGATCCTCGGCCAGGGGCTGGGAGGACCATTCGCGGTCGAGCCAGGCGGTGCCGGTGACCGTGACCTCGCGCTCGGGCAGGGTCAGGGTGCCCTCCACCGCGTAGAAGGGTTGCGAGTAGTAGTAGCTGGCCTGCCCCCCGGCGGATTTGACCGAGTAGCCGCCGTCGCCGTGGAAGACGAGCGGCCCGTCGGCGGTGAGGTCCAGGTCGTAGGCCCAGTCGGGGCCGGTGGCCTGCATGGTGAGCCTGTCGAAGTCCGGGCCGGAGAGCGACCAGTCGTCGATCCAGGCGTCGAAGGGGGCGGCGGTGACCCCCGCCTGCCCGATGCCGCCCCGGGCGAAGCGTTCGGCGCTGCGGTGGGCGTCCGGCGTGGTGACGGCGGCGTGCCCCATCCAGACCTGGGGCGAGGTCCAGCCCTCGGCCTCGCCCGGGAGGAGGGCGCTGCGGAACAGGGTCCATTGCACGCCCATCGGGGTGCCGTCCTCGGCGGTGAGGTTGGCGGTGACGTACCACCATTCGATGCGGAAGTCGGGATGAGGGCCGTGGTCGGCGGGGAAGTCGAACGCGGGGTCCGGGGCAGGCATGGCGAAGCCGTCGGCGTCAGTGCCGAGGCCGGCGAAGCCTTGGGCGATGGCGGAGGTGGCCCAGAAAAGGAGGAGAACGGAGCCGCCCCATCGACGGGCCGCGGATCGTCGATCCGACAGTCGTTCCGAGCGCTTTATCCCTGCCAAGTCCGCGATTCCTCTAAGCGATGCTCCCGACACGACCAAATCGACGAGCCGTGGGGGCGGCCCGTCGATGGGGCGGCGGCCTTCGGCCTTGATTCCGCCCCACCTACCGATCACCGGAAAACACCTTCAGCAATGCCGCCGGCGGCGTCCGCGCCAGCCTCAGCGAGGGCCAGAGCGCGGCCAGCAAGGCGGCGACCAGAGCGAAGACCGTCAGCCGCAGGTAGTCCAGCGGGAAGAGGAACATCGGCAGCTTCCACCCGAAGGCCTCCACGTTCACCACGGCCAGCAGGACCCAGGCCAGCCCGAGCCCCAGCGGCAGCGCCGCCACCGTCGTGAGCAGCGCCAGCAGCACCGCGCGCAGCACCTCGAGCCAGCCCAGCCGCCGCCGGGTCAGGCCCAGCGCCCAGACCGGGGCCAGCTGCGGCAGGCGGATGGCGGCGAGGGTGAGCAGGCTCATCAGGATCGCGAAGGCGGCGACGGCGAGGGTCAGGACGTTGAGCGCGCCGGTGACCGCGAATGTCCGCTCGAAGATCTCGCGCGAGATCGCCTTGATCCCGGCCTGGTCGACGATGTTGCCCTCTGGCAGGCCGAGGGCGATCAGGCCGTCGCGGATCTCCGGCACCTCTGCCCGATCCAGCCGCAGGCCGAAGCGGGTGGCCTCGGCCTCGGGATAGAGCGCCTCGAACAGCTCCAGCCCGATGACGGCCTGCCCGATGGGGTTGCCGTAGTCCCCGTAGATGCCCGCGATGGGCAGGTCGGTGTCGGGGGCCACGGTCAGGCTGTCGCCCACCGACAGACCCGCCCGCCGCGCCATCTGTTCGTTCACGATGACCCCCTCGCCCGCCGCCACGGCGTCCCAGGGCGCCTCGGTCGCCGTCAGGAACCGCCAGTTGTCGCGGTAGGTGGCGTCGTCGCGGTTGCCGTAGAGTTCGCCCGGCAGGCCGGCGAGGTCGCGGTCGACCCAGATCACCGGGAGGATCGAGTCCACCTGCCCGGCCAGCCAGTCCTCCACCTCCGCCGCCTGCTCGGGGCTGTCGGCGTAGACATAGAGCTCGGCCGCGAGGCGCTGATCGAGGAAGCCGTCGAAGGTGAGCCGGAAGGAGGAGACCATGGTCGACACGCCCACGTTCGCCGCCATGGCGAGCAGAAGGGCCATCAGCGCCAGCGACAGGCCCGGCAGTTGCTGGCGGGTGTCGGCCCAGAACCAGTCGCGCACCGGCCCGCCGGGGCCGCGGGCGGCCAGGGCGAGGGCGCCGTCCAGCAGCAGCGGCAGGAGCAGCGCACCGCCGAGGAGGAGCG
>JAMWZF010000425.1 GCA_024304875.1 Paracoccaceae bacterium | reverse complement strand
AGGGGCCATGCTCGTCCACGAACTTGGCGGCGAGGGCCAGGCACAGGGCCAGGGCGCTTCCGCCGCGCAGAATTCCTTTGAACGTCGGTGCAATGCCTGCTCGATCGCCTGCCATCTCAAGCCCCTCTCGCGCCGCTGGTCGCCCGTCGGGGCGGATGCGGCTGGCCGGTTTTCGGCCGTTCTGCCCAGCGGATCGGCGGTCGTTGCCGCGTCACCGGCGCGGTCGGCTCCTGCTGGGCGCAGGGCCGCACGCGCAGCCGCACCATAGCCGCCCCGCCGCGCAAAAGAAAGCCTGCGCAGGGGTCGACGGCGATTTTCCCCGCGCCACGCGGCCCCCCGTCCAACCTTTCCGAATCGGAGGGGCATCGCTACCTAGGTCCGGGTCCGGAGGCTTGGCAGAGTGGTCGAATGCGGCGGTCTTGAAAACCGTTGAGGGTGAGAGCCCTCCGTGGGTTCGAATCCCACAGCCTCCGCCACCGGGACGCATGTCTTCCTCTCCCGAGAGCAAACCTCAGACCGGCAGGGCGGCGTCCTGCTTGAACTGGTCCATGACGATCTGGCTCTGCACCCGCGCGACGGAGGGATGGGCCAGCAGGACCTCGTGGATCAGCCGGTTCAGGGCCGGCAGATCGGCGCAATAGACCCGCAGCAGGTAGTCCGCCTCGCCCGTCATCGTCCAGGCCGAGACGATCTCGGGCTGCCGGCCCACCAGGCTGGCAAAGCTGCGGGCCGCGTCGGCCGTGTGCCGGTCCATCTGCACCTGCACGAAGGCCTGCACCGTCAGCCCCGCCATCGGCGCGTCGATCCGGGCGACATAGGCGCGGATGAGGCCCTGTTCCTCCAGCCGCTGGCGCCGCCGCCCGGCCTGGCTGGGCGAGAGGTTCAGCACTTCCCCCAGTTCCTGCGCGGTCAGCTGCGCGTCGGCCTGCAGGGCGGCGAGCAGGCGTTTGTCGGTCTCGTCGATCATGCGGAAAGTCTGCGTCATTGCAGCCAGCGACGCAATCCTGCCGCATGCTCTCTGGTCCGGATGGCCGCTTTCGCGCACATCCCGCGGGCGTCATGCGGTAGTATCGGCGCAACCACAGACCTCACGCAGACAAGGAGCACCGACATGGGACCCTTCCCGCACGACGCCCCGCAGGCCAGGATCACCACCGACAACCCCGCCGGCACCGACGGCTTCGAATTCGTCGAATTCGCCCACCCGAACCCGCAGGAGCTGCGCGACCTCTTCACCAGGATGGGCTACGCCCACGTCGGCACGCACAAGACGAAACAGGTCGAGCTCTGGCAGCAGGGGGACATCACCTACATCCTCAACGCCGAGCCGGGCAGCTTCGCCGCCAAGTTCGTGGACGAGCATGGCCCCTGCGCCCCCTCGATGGGCTGGCGGGTGGTGGACGCCCAGCACGCCTTCGATCACGCCATCAAGCACGGCGCGGAGCCCTACGAGGGCGACGACAAGACCCTGGACTGGCCCGCGATCAAGGGCATCGGCGGCAGCCTGATCTACTTCACCGACCAGTATTTCGACACCTCGCCCTACAACGAGGAATTCGACTGGATTGCCACGTCGAAGCCCGAGGGCGTCGGCTTCTGGTACCTCGACCACCTGACGCACAACGTCTTCAAGGGGAACATGGACACCTGGTTCAAGTTCTACGGCGACCTGTTCAACTTCCGCGAAATCCGCTTCTTCGACATCGAGGGCAAGTTCACCGGCCTTCTGTCCCGCGCCCTGACCTCCCCCTGCGGCCGCATCCGCATCCCGATCAACGAGGACCGGGGCGAGACCGGGCAGATCGTCTCCTACCTCAAGAAATACAACGGCGAGGGCATCCAGCACATCGCCGTGGGGGCCAGGAACATCTACGATGCCACCGACGCCATCGCGGACAACGGGCTCAAGTTCATGCCCGCCCCGCCCGACACCTATTACGAGATGTCCCACGACCGGGTCGAAGGCCACGAAGAGCCGATCGACCGGATGAAGAAGCACGGCATCCTGATCGACGGCGAGGGGGTCGTGGACGGGGGCGAGACGCGCATCCTGCTCCAGATCTTCTCCAAGACCGTGATCGGCCCGATCTTCTTCGAGTTCATCGAGCGCAAGGGCGACGACGGCTTCGGCGAGGGCAACTTCAAGGCCCTGTTCGAATCGATCGAGCAGGAGCAGATCGACAATGGTGAGCTTGTCGCCGACTGACCCGGGCACTGCGCGGCCACGCCCGCCTCGCGCGGGCGGCGTGGCCGGCTTCCGCAAGGGCAGCAACTCTTTTCCCCCGGCCCGGGGTTGAAACATCAAAACATCCTGATATATCGTTTCGTGAAACGCGGCGCGGCGCTTCGGGCCCCCTCGGGCCCGGGACCGCGCCGGCACCGAACAGGATGAAATGATGGTTCTTGCACAGCGCCCCGCCGGCCGGGACGGTCGCCCGTGACCGGCTTCGAGACAGAGTTCACCCCGCTCGCCTCCCTCGCCGGGGGCGTGCTGATCGGCACCGCGGCCACGCTGCTGATGCTGGTCCTCGGCCGGATCATGGGGGCGACCGGCATCCTCGCCGGTGCGCTCCAGCCGGCCTCCCGCGCCGAATTCGGCTGGCGGGCCGCGCTGATCGCCGGCATGGCGACCGGCCCGCTGCTGGTCGCGGCCCTGACCGGCCAGATGCCTGCGGTCGAGG
>JAMWZF010000424.1 GCA_024304875.1 Paracoccaceae bacterium | reverse complement strand
CCCATCGTACCACGGCCCGCCTTGCAGGCACCCGGCAATCCGCCTATGTCGCCTGCGTTCCGGACATGGAGGGAAAGATGGGTTTCAAGATGGGTATCGTGGGCCTGCCGAACGTCGGCAAGTCGACCCTGTTCAACGCGCTGACCCGCACCGCCGCGGCGCAGGCGGCGAACTTTCCCTTCTGCACGATCGAGCCCAACGTGGGCGAGGTGGCGGTGCCGGACGCTCGCCTCGACAAGCTGGCGGAAATCGCCAAGTCGGCCAGCGTGATCCCGACCCGGATGACCTTCGTCGATATCGCGGGGCTGGTGAAGGGCGCGTCCAAGGGCGAGGGCCTCGGCAACCAGTTCCTCGCCAACATCCGCGAGGTGGACGCCATCGCCCATGTCCTGCGCTGTTTCGAGGACGGGGACGTCACGCACGTGGAGGGCCGGGTGGACCCGGTCGCCGACGCCGAGACGATCGAGACCGAGCTGATGCTGGCCGACCTCGAGAGCATCGAGAAGCGGCTGCAGAACATCGTGCGCAAGGTCCGTGGCGGCGACAAGGAGGCGGTCCAGCAGGAGCGCCTGATGATGGCCGCAAAGGCCGCGCTGGAAGAGGGCAGGCCGGCCCGGACGGTCAAGGTCGACGACGAGGACCGCAAGGCCTGGCGGATGCTCCAGCTGCTGACCACCAAGCCCGTCCTCTACGTCTGCAACGTGTCCGAGGAAGAGGCCAGGGACGGCAACGCCCATTCCGCCCGCGTGGCCGAGATGGCCGCCGCCGAGGGCAATTCCCACGTCGTCATCTCCGCCCGGATCGAGGAGGAGATCAGCCAGCTGTCCGACGAGGACCAGGAGATGTTCCTGCAGGAGATGGGGCTGGACGAGCCGGGGCTGGACCGCCTGATCAAGGCCGGCTTCCAGCTGCTGAACCTCCAGACCTACTTCACCGCCGGCCCCAAGGAGGCCCGCGCCTGGACGATCCGCAAGGGCTACCTCGCGCCGCAGGCGGCCGGGGTGATCCACGGCGATTTCGAGAAGGGCTTCATCCGGGCCGAGACCATCGCCTACGACGACTACGTGGCCTTGGGCGGCGAGCAGGCGGCCAAGGAGGCCGGCAAGATGCGGGCCGAGGGCAAGAGCTACGAGGTCAAGGACGGCGACGTCCTGCACTTCCTGTTCAACACCTGACGGGGCGTCGGGGCGAGCCCCGACTTACGGTGCCATAGGTGATTGGGCGTCTCACGGGCGCCAGAGGTTGCTCCCGAAGATGAGTATTTGAACCAGCCCGAAACAGCAGGGCGCGCCTCATGGTTTCGGGCTGGCCCAAATATCACCTTCCGGAGTCCGACCCGCCCAACCGTGCATCTTCTGCGATGGCCCGCCCTCGCCTCAGGCCGCCAGGCGCCCGGCCACCTGACTGAGGTCCTCCACCAGCCGCGCCTCCTCCTCTGCCTGCTGGTCCGCCGAGGGCAGGCGCAGGATGTAGGAGGGATGGACGGTGATGAAGGTGGGGCCGAAGTCCGTCTCTTCCCAGTGGCCGCGGCGTTTCAGCAGCCCGGCGCGGGAGCCGGTGAGCATCTCGGCCGCGGTGCCGCCCATTGCCAGCAGGAGGCGGGGCTTCACCAGCCGCAGTTCCTGCGCGACCCACCATTTCGCGTGGTCGATCTCGGCCCGGCTCGGGTTCTGGTGGATCCGCCGCTTGCCCCGCATCTCGTAGCGGAACCGTTTGACGGCGTTGGTGACATAGGCCGCGCGGCGGTCGAGGCCGGCGGCGGCGGCGACCCGGTCCAGCACCTGCCCGGCGGGGCCAACGAAGGGCGCGCCGGCGCGGTCCTCCATGTCGCCCGGCCGCTCGCCCATGATGACGAGGGGCGCGTCCGCGGGGCCGGTGCCGGGGATCATCCGGCCGAGGCCGGGTTCCTCGGCAATCCGGGAGGCGCGCGCCCAGAGGTCATCGAGGCTGCCTGCGTCCGGCTCCTGCGGCGCCTGTCGGGCGAGGACCCTTTGCGCGTAGGCCGGGGGCAGCGAGGGGGCGGCGGCGCGCATGTCCATCACCCGCTTCTCGGCCCCGGCGAGGAGTTCGGGAATGATCCGCGTCTCGGGCATGTTCTTCCAGTATTTCACCGGCATCTCGGAGCGCATGGCGCCGACCTTGACCCGCGCGGGGTTGAAGATGGAGCGGTAGTACTCGGTCCAGAGCCCTTCGGTGGCGTCCTCGGGCAGGTCGGGGCGGGGGGCGCCTGGGTGCCAGGTCAGCGTGCCGCCCTCGAACCGGGCGGTGACGTCGGGCGTGGCGATGACCCAGTCCATGTCGCCGAAGCGCCGCGCGAAGAAGGGCGTGCCGGGTTCGACCGTGTGGTGGGTGGGTTCGAACCATGCGGCGAAGCGGGGCCGTGGCCCGTCCGAGGGCAACTCGCGGAAGCGGACGAAGGCGTGCATCTTGTGGATGCAGCGGGCGACGTTCTTCTGCATGCGGATCAGCCGCGTCATGCTGGCGTCGCCCTTGTCGTGGATCAGGCGCGGGTTCGCCTTGAGCCGGAGGAGGCCGGCGTAGGCGAGGGCGAAGCGCTCGGGATCCGCGTGCCAGCAGACCGCGGTCAGCAGCTTCAGCGCCTCCTTGGGGACGGTCAGGGTGCCGGCCGGGGCGGGCAGGGGGGCGGCGTCGAAGATGCCCTGGCCCTCTTCGCCCCAGGCCCACTCGACCTCGGAG
>JAMWZF010000423.1 GCA_024304875.1 Paracoccaceae bacterium | reverse complement strand
CTCGGCCGGCCGATCACCCGCGAGCCGGCGTTCGCATCCGCGGTCGACGATCTGCTGGGGCGAAACTTCCCCTTCGAGGAAATCGTCTCCTCGATCGCCGGCAGCCGACGGCGCCAGCTGGCACTCGGCTGATGGGCGCCCTCCTGAGATTGCTCAAGGCGCTCATGGGGCGCGGAGGGACGCGCCGTCCCCCGGCGCGCCCGCCTGCCCAGGGACAGGGGGCCGCGCCGCGGGCCTGCGCGAGCAACTGCCGCCGCCTGCCGCGGCCCGCCCTGCGGCCCTTGCGGCGGCACGATCTCTGCGGGGCGCGTGGAAACAACGACCGGACCCGCACCGACCGGACGTCGATGTTCGACAATACCGTCGACGTCGCCTCCGACATGGCCGAGATGAACGCCGGGAACTTCACCCCCGCCGGCGACAATGTCGTGGTGAACGGCCGGACCTACGGGATGCACGCGGAGACGGGGCGCACCTACCCGATCTCGGGGCCGGGCATCCACCAGTTCTCGCGCGGCGAACACCAGTTTCTTAAGAAGTTGAACGAAGTGGGCCGAGAGGGTGCCATGCAATTCGGTCGAAACCTGCCGGGGCTGTCGGACGAGGCGATGGACCGGGTCCTGAGACTGTGGGAGATGTGCTGATGCCCGAACCCGACTACCTGTCGTTCAGCTTCCGGTTCCAGGGGCCGCAATCGGCCCTGTCGGGGTTCCTGGACCGGCTCGGCATCGCGCCGGAGCTTCGGTTCATCGGCACCGCGCCCGAAAGCTACGACCACCTCGCGCGCCGGCAGAGCGCGGTCGAGGGCGGCGCCTTGCGCGGCGACTTCCGGATCGGGGCCGAGGTCTTCCTCTTCGACGTGCCGCGGGACGGGATCGAGGACATCCTGCGCGCCGCCAGCCGTGGCTGCGCCATCGCGGTGCCGGACGAGCGCCCCGGCGCATCGCCCTTCGCGGACCTCCTCTGGCTGGACGGCAGCTGCCACGCGGTCGAGGTGATGGACGACGAGATCACCGAAGAGACCTATCTCCACGGCCGGGACGACCTGCGCCGCCGCCTTGCGGCACTGGCCCCGGCGGCCACCGGCCCCGATACGGTTTGACGCTTTCCTCCCCGGCCCATTGTTCCTATAAGCGGCCCCCGAAACGGATGGAGCCGAGACGATGAGCAACTGGACGAAAGCCGGGTGGAGACAATTGCCGCGGGTGCAGATGCCGGAGTATCCGGACGCCGCCGCGCTGGCCGATGTCGAGGGGCGCCTTGGCGCCTATCCGCCGCTGGTCTTTGCCGGCGAGGCGCGCCGTCTCAAGGCCCATCTCGCCAAGGCCGCCCGGGGCGAGGCCTTCCTGCTGCAGGGCGGCGACTGCGCCGAGGCGTTCAAGGATTTCTCCGCTGACGCGATCCGCGACACCTTCAAGGTCATGCTGCAGATGGCGATGGTGCTGACCTACGGCGCCAAGGTTCCGGTCATCAAGGTCGGCCGCATGGCCGGCCAGTTCGCCAAGCCGCGCTCTGCGCCGACCGAGAAGGTGGGCAAGACCGAACTGCCGAGCTACCGGGGCGACATCATCAACGATCTGGAGTTCACCCCCGAGGCGCGGATCCCGAACCCCGAGAAGATGCTTCAGGCCTATACCCAGGCCGCCGCGACGCTGAACCTGCTGCGCGCCTTCTCCACGGGCGGTTTCGCCGACATGCACCGCGTCCACGCCTGGACCCTCGGCTTCACCGAGGACGACGAGGCCGAGAAGTACCGCGACATCGCCGCCCGGATCCAGGACAGCATCGACTTCATGGAAGCCGCCGGCATCGGCCGCGACAGCACGCACGAGTTCTCGACCGTCGAGTTCTACACCTCGCACGAGGCGCTGCTGCTGGAATACGAGGAGGCGCTCTGCCGCCTCGACAGCACCTCCGGCAACTGGCTGGCCGGCTCGGGCCACATGATCTGGATCGGCGACCGCACCCGGCAGCCGGACGGCGCCCATGTGGAGTTCGCCTCCGGCGTCCTCAACCCGATCGGCCTGAAGTGCGGGCCCAGCATGACCACCGGGCACCTCAAGGCCCTGATGGCCAAGCTGAACCCAGGTAACGAGCCCGGACGCCTGACCCTGATCGCCCGCTTCGGCGCGGGATCGGTGGGCGAGCATCTGCCGCGCCTCGTCAAGGCCGTGGCCGAGGAAGGCGCGAACGTCACCTGGGTCTGTGATCCGATGCACGGCAACACGATCAAGTCGGCAAGCGGCTACAAGACCCGGCCCTTCGACTCTGTGCTGCGCGAGGTGAAGGAGTTCTTCGCCGTCCACCAGGCCGAGGGCTCCGTCCCCGGCGGCGTGCATTTCGAGATGACCGGCGCCGACGTGACCGAATGCACCGGCGGCGTGCGGGCCGTGACGGACGAGGACCTCTCGGACCGCTACCACACCGCCTGCGATCCGCGCCTCAACGCCTCGCAGTCGCTGGAGCTGGCCTTCCTCGTCGCCGAGGAGTTGACCGCCCGGCGCAACGGCGGTTCGGCCTCGGCCGTCCGCGCGGGATAAGACAGGTAAGGCGGGGTCAGCCCCGCCTTACGGCTCCGGCCGCGACCCCACCCAGTCCAGCAGGGCCTCCAGCGCCGGACACAGCGCCTGGCCCCAGTCGGTCAGCGCATACTCCACCCGCGGCGGCACCTCGGGATGGACGCTGCGCCGGATCAGCCCCTCCGCCTC
>JAMWZF010000422.1 GCA_024304875.1 Paracoccaceae bacterium | reverse complement strand
AGACCTGCCTTTCCCTCGGCTCGGTCCGCTCTCCCATGTTCGCCGCCTTAAGGGTGGCAGCGGGGCCTTCGGGCTTGGAGAGACCGCAAGACGCGGAATAGCTGCCCTTGTGCTGTGGCCCGTTTCCCGGTAGCACTGTGATGCGTCAGCCCCGGCTAACCCGTGAAAGCCGACTGCCGCATAGCCCGCCGCGCCGACGGCGGGCTTCGTTTTTCTCACCTCTCGATCAGCTCCATCGTCGGTTCGGGTGCCGTGCCCACCTCGGACAACAGCCGCCGCATGATCTGCTCTTGCTTCGGAGACGGGTGCCAAGTGCGGCGCTTGCCGAACCTGGTGATCGACAGCACGAAGCCCTTAATCCAATCGTCTGAGTCGTCAGCCATGATCCGGCGGACAACCTTGGGCCAATGAAAGGTCAGGATTTCGTCCAGCTCGCGGTCAGTCATACCTGCACCCCGCGATACCGCGCGCCCACACGGGCCATGTGCGGCGAGGTGGTCAGGGACTTGGCGTCCATCGGGGACCGGCCGTCATAGTGCAGCGCGGCCTGATCCATGAGCGCTTGGGCGAGGTCGTGTGGCACGTCCGCAGGCGTGGCGCCGAACCCGGCCTGGTATTCGATGACGATGCGCCTGGGCGTGAGCGACCAGTACCCTTCGCCCCAAAGCAGGTAGGGCCGCGTTCCGGTTTCGTGGTCGAAGTCGGTGAAAGGCTGGCCGTCGATGGTGACCGTCGGTACCTGATCGTCCAGCATCGGACCGATAGGCAGGTGCAAGCCGTAGTCGGACGCGGGGTGCAGGATCGTCACTCGGATCGTCTGGGTCAGCAGGGCGATCTGGGCGAATTGCTCGATCTCAGCCGCCGCCGTCATTCCGATGGTGGTTATCGCCGCGTCTTCCCAAAAACCGTCAATCCGAAGATGCGATTTTAGGTGATCAAGGTAGAAGGGCTGCACGCCGCCCGCAGTCCGGTGAACAAGCATCTTCATGCCGCCACCTCCATTTCGCTGATGTGTCGGAAGAACGCCGCCTGGTCGCGTGGGTCGAGCGCTTCGAATGCCGCCAAGGCCACCGCCTTCAGCTCGGCCGGACCCGCATCGGCCGCCCAGGATCGCGCTTCCTCCATTCCGCCAAGGAACGGGGGAAGAGGCGTACCGGCACCCCGAAAGGCAGCGGCGGCCGTCATCTCCGCATGAGGGACTTCGAGCGACTTGAGCGCTGAGAACGCAAGTGCGGCGCGCTCAATCTCGGACAGCCTGGCAGATGCCACGAAGCTGAAACCGGACCATGCATCGGCCGTGCCGAGGGTCAGGCAATAGCCCAGCATCCGCGACATGCGCTTGTGACCGGGCTTCATGAACCGGCCGAGGCTGGATCCACCTTTTCGGTTTACAACAGGCCCGTAACCGTTTGATATCTCGTCGGCCGCAGACGGGGTGCGTTTACACCTTTGTGCAAGGTTTTCGGGGGAGTCCGAAGGATTGCAAATCCGTGTACACCGGTTCGATTCCGGTACTCGCCTCCATTTACCCGACACCGGCCAAGGCAGGCGCGCCCGCGCGAGGGGGCCGGGATCCGGGGCGGCGATGGAGGGTGACCATGCGGACGAACTGGGCGGGGAACTACACCTACGGGGCGCCCCGGCTCTGCCGGCCGACCTCGCTCTCCGAAGCGCAGGACATCGTGGCCGGGGCCGACGAGGTCCGCGTCCTGGGATCCCGCCACAGCTTCAACGCCATTGGCGACAGCGCGGCGGTGCAGCTCGACCTCTCCGCCCTGCCCCGCCGGATCGAGATCGACGCAGCGGCGCGCGAAGTCACGGTGGACGGCGGCATCCGTTATGGCGACCTTGCGCCGGTGCTGCACGCGCAGGGCTTCGCCCTCGCCAACCTCGCCTCCCTCCCCCACATTTCGGTCGCCGGCGCGGTCGCCACCGCCACCCACGGGTCGGGCTCGGCCACCGGCAACCTTGCCACCGCGGTGACGGGGCTTGAGCTGATCGGGCCGGACGGCGGGCTGCACCGCCTGTCCCGCGAGAGCGACCCCGAGACCTTTCCCGGCGCGGTCGTCGCCCTCGGGGCCCTTGGTCCCGTGGCCAGCCTGACCCTCGCCACCCAGCCGACCTACGAGGTCCGGCAGGACGTCTTCACCGGCCTGCCGTTCGATGCGCTGACGGAAGGCTTCGAGGAGATCATGGCGGCGGCCACGAGCGTCAGCGTCTTCACCGACTGGCGCGGCGATGCCGCCGGGGCGGTCTGGCTCAAGGACCGCGGCGCAGGTCATCCCGAGGCCGAGTTTCATGGCGCGAGACCCGCCACCGGCCCGGTTCATCCGCTGCCGGACGGCCGCGCCGCCGACTGCACCGCGCAGATGGGCGCCCCCGGCCCCTGGCACGAGCGGCTGCCGCATTTCCGCATGGAGTTCAGCCCCAGCAACGGGGCCGAGATCCAGGCGGAGTACTTCCTGCCGCGGGCCGCCGCCGTCGAGGGCATCACCGCCCTGCGCCGTCATGGCGAGCGGCTGGCGCCGGTGCTGATGATCTCCGAGATCCGCACCGTCGCGGGCGACGACCTCTGGCTCAGCCCGGGCCACCGGGGCGACTACGTGGCCTTCCATTTCACATTCCGCCGGGACTGGCCGGCGCTGGAGGCCGTGCTGCCGGGAATGGAGGCGGACCTTGCCCCCCTTGGCGCCCTGCCGCACTGGGGCAAGGT
>JAMWZF010000421.1 GCA_024304875.1 Paracoccaceae bacterium | reverse complement strand
TGCCGTCATCGCTTGCCGCGCAGCGTCGTCCCCGCCGCAACCGCGTGTTGCACCTGCCGCCCCGGCAGCGGATGATGCGCGTTGGCCCGGATCACGGGGCGGACGAACGGGGATGCCATGATCGACAACCTGATCTTCCTGTCCCCGACGGGCGAGGCGGTGCTGACCCTGACCGTGGTGGCGGTCATGTTCGTCCTTTTCCTCCGCGAGACCTTTCCGACCGAGGTGGTCGCCCTGACCGGCGTCTCGCTGCTCCTGATCCTGGGGCTTCTGCCCTACGAGGCGGGTCTCGAGGTCCTGTCGAACCCGGCACCCTGGACCATCGCTGCCATGTTCATCGTCATGGGGGCGCTGGTGCGGACCGGCAGCCTGGACGCGCTGACCACGATGGCCGAGGTCCGGGCGCGGTCCAATCCGAGGGTCGCCATCGCGATGATCCTCGCGCTCGTCATCCTCGCCTCGGCGGTGATGAACAACACGCCCGTCGTCGTGGTGATGATCCCCGTCATGGTCCAGCTGAGCCGCACCCTGGGGCAGACGGCGTCCAAGGTGCTGATTCCGCTGTCCTACGCCGCGATCATGGGCGGCACGCTCACCCTGGTCGGCACCTCGACCAACCTGCTGGTGGACGGTGTGGCGCGGTCCCGGGGTCTCGAGCCCTTCACCATCTTCGAGATCACCCCTCTCGGCCTGATCGTCGTCGCTTGGGGCCTGATCTATCTCACCCTCATTGCCCCCCGCCTGCTGCCCGAGCGGGACAGCATGGCGACGCTCCTCTCCGACCGCTCCAAGATGCGCTTCTTCACCGAGGCGGTGATTCCCCCCGACAGCAACCTGATCGGCCGCGAGGTGACCGGCGTGCAGCTGTTCAGGCGCGAGGGCGTGCGGCTCGTCGACGTGGTGCGGGGCGACACCTCGCTGCGGCGCGATCTCAAGGGCGTGGAGCTCCAGGTCGGCGACCGGGTGGTCCTGCGCACCCAGATGACCGAGCTTCTGTCCCTCCAGCGCAACAAGGAGCTGCGCCGCGTCGACCAGGTCAGCACGGTCGAGACCCAGACCGTCGAGGTGCTCATCTCGCCGGGGTGCAAGATGGTGGGCCGGACCCTGGGCTCCCTGCGCCTGCGCCGGCGCTACGGCGTCTACGTCCTGGCCGTCCACCGGCGGAATCAGAACATCGGCCGTCAGCTCGACGACCTCGTGGTACGGGTGGGCGACACCCTGCTGCTGGAAGGCTCGGCCGAGGATATCCAGCGCCTCGCCACCGACCAGGACCTGGTCGATGTCTCCAAGCCGAGCGCCCGCGAGTTCCGGCGCGGCAAGGCCCCCATCGCCATCGGGGCGCTGGTGGGCATCGTGGGGCTGGCGGCGCTGGGCGTGGCGCCGATCCTGGCGCTGGCGGTGGTGGCCGTGGCGCTGGTGCTGGTCACCGGCTGCATCGACGCCGACGAGGCCTTCGAGTTCATCGACGGACGACTGCTGGCGCTGATCTTTGGGATGCTGGCGGTCGGCGCGGCCCTGCAGGAGACGGGAGCCGTCGCCCTCGTTGCGAATGCCGTGGCCCCGTCGCTGAGCGGTCTGTCCCCGTTCTTCGTCGTTCTCGCCGTGTACCTGATGTCCACCATCCTGACCGAGGTGGTGTCGAACAATGCCGTCGCCGTGGTCATGGCGCCGATCGCGATCGGGCTGGGGCAGGCGCTGGGGGTGGATCCCAGGCCGCTGGTGGTGGCGGTGATGTTCGCCTCGTCCGCCGCCTTCGCGACGCCCATCGGCTACCAGACCAACACGCTGGTCTATGGGCCGGGAGGGTACAAGTTCTCGGACTTCCTGCGGGCGGGCGTGCCCTTGAACCTGTCGCTGGCGCTGATCGTCTCGGCGGCGATCCCGTTCATCTGGCCGCTTTGATCGCATTTTCGTCGAAAATGCGGGTTTACTGATTTTCGTCGAAAATCAGCCCCTTGCGTAGCGCGCCACGAACCGTTGCAGGATCTGTTCCGGCACCGTGACGTCCGCCGCGCGACACATCGCGATCAGGTCGTCGGCCTCCTCCGGCGCGAAGTAGCCCTTGTCCTTGTAGACCCCGATCCGGGTCTCGAAGACTGCCGCGTCCGCCTCGGGGTGGAACTGCGTGGCATAGACGTTGCGGCCCGCCCGGATCATCTGGAACGGGCAGGCCTCCCCCTCCAGCAGATGCACCGCCCCCTTGGGCAACTCCTGCACCGCCTCCTTGTGGCCGACGAAGGCATCGAACGCACTCGGCAGCCCCTCCAGCAGCGGATCCTCGGCCACCACCCGGCAGGTCACCGCGCCGACGGCCTCGCCGTAGCGCGCCTTGGAGACCTCGGCCCCCATCGCGTGCGCCAGAATGCCGATGCCGTAGCAGCAGCCCATGAAGGGCACGTCCCGCTCCAGGATCTCGGGCATGAGGGACAGGCAGGCGGCCTCGATCCGCGCCTCGACCGCGCTCTTCTCCTCGGGCGCGTCGCTGACGCAGCCGGGGCCGCCGCCGACGATGACGCCGGAATAGTCGCCAAGGTCCAGCCCCTCGGGCAGCACCTCTTCGTCCAGCCGGATGCGGTGCGCCTGCGCCGCCGCCAGGCCGCCCTTGGCGAGGATCGCCTCGAACTTCTCGACCGTCATGCCGGGCCGCGCCAGCACACGTTCGCGCTGCACATCGGCCGGGGCGGTAACGACAACGACCTTGTCGACGCGTCCGCG
>JAMWZF010000420.1 GCA_024304875.1 Paracoccaceae bacterium | reverse complement strand
CCGACCGCCTCAAATCCATCCTCTCCGAGATCGAGGAGGCCGCCGCCCGCGCGCGGGCCTGGCGCCCCGACCCCGATCGCAACCGCTAAGGAGCCTGACCCATGCTCGACGCCGCCTCCGCCAACCCCACCGTCAAGGGCCTTTACATAGGCGGCCAGTGGACGCCCGCCGCCCGGACCTTCGAGGACCTCAACCCCTCGGACAATTCGGTCTACGCCCGCATCCCCGACTGCACCGTCGCCGACACCCGCCGCGCGATCGAGGCGGCGCACGCGGCCTTTCCGGCCTGGGCGGGCCTGCCGTTCCACAAGCGGGCCAATGCCCTGCTCAAGATCGCGGATGCCTGGGAGGCCAACCAGGACCGCTTCGTCGCCGCCGCGATGCACGAAGGCGGCGGCTGGCTTGGCAAGGGCAAGTTCGAGGCGGGCTACGTCTCGGAGGTGTTCCGCTCCGCCGCGGCGCTCTGCTACCAGTCCACCGGTGAGGTCCTGCCGTCGGAGCACGGCAAGTTCATGACCGCGACCCGCTGGCCGCTCGGCGTCGTCAGCGTCATCTCGCCCTGGAACATGCCGGGTATCCTCACCTCGCGGGGCTTCGCCGCCGCCCTCGCCGCCGGCAACACCGTGGTGCTGAAGCCCTCCGAAGACACACCCTACGCCGGCGGCCTCTACTTCGCGGAGATCCTCGAAGAGGCCGGCATCCCGGCGGGCGTCTTCAACGTCATCACCTGTTCGCGCGAGAGCGTGGGAGAGGTCGGCGACGAGATGATCGAGAACCCTCTGGTCAAGGCGGTCAGCTTCACCGGCTCCACCGCCGTCGGCCGGCACATCGCCGCCAAGGCGGGGGCGCACCTGAAGAAGGCCTGCGTGGAGCTGGGCGGCAAGGACAGCATGATCGTGCTGGCCGATGCCGACCTCGACCACGCCGCCCGCGCCGCCAACTTCGGCAGCTTCATGCATCAGGGGCAGGTCTGCATGTCGACGGAAAAGCTGCTGGTGCAGGACAGCGTCTATGACGACTTCATGTCCCGCTTTCTGCCCCGCGCGGCCAAGCTGAAGACAGGGCACACGAACGACCCCAACAACGTCATCGGCCCGCTGGTGAATACCCGGCAGGCGCAGCGGGTGAAGGCGCTGATCGACGACGCGGTGGCGCGGGGGGCCAAGGTCGAACTCGGTGGCAAGGCCTGGGACAACTTCGTGGAGCCGACGGTGCTGACCCACGTCGACAGCTCCATGGACATCTGGCACGACGAG
Organism: Paracoccaceae bacterium; assembly: GCA_024304875.1. Taxonomy (GTDB): domain Bacteria; phylum Pseudomonadota; class Alphaproteobacteria; order Rhodobacterales; family Rhodobacteraceae; genus JAMWZF01. The sequence goes on along the minus strand of JAMWZF010000420.1, from coordinate 1,464 downwards.
ACCTTCGGCCCCGTCGTCATCGTCTGCCCGTTCCGGGACGAGGACGAGGCGGTGGCGCTGAACAACGACACCGAATACGGGCTGACCGCCGCCGTCTGGACGCAGGACGAGGCGCGGGCGCTGCGCCTTGCCGGGCGGCTCGAGACCGGGATCGTCCACGTCAACTGCCAGAACATCAACGACGAGCCCCACGTGCCCTTCGGCGGCGTGAAGGCCTCCGGCTATGGCCGCTTCGGCGGCAATTGGGGCATCGCGGAGTTCACCGAACTGCGCTGGATCACGCTGGACCGCGGCGGGCGGCATTTCCCGCCTGTTTTCTGAGACTTAAGAGGAGGACCGCCCCATGACTGCTCTTGGATGGATCATTCTGGCGATCGTGCTGGCCGCGATCGCCCTCGCCCTGGCCGCCTGGTTCTATGAACGCGCCACCAACGAGGTCAGCTTCGTGCGCACCGGCGTCGGCGGGCGCAAGGTGGTGATCGACGGCGGCACGCTCGCGATCCCGTACTTTCACGAGGTGTCCCGCGTGAACATGCAGACGATCCGGATGGAGGTGGTCCGCGCCGGGGAGCAGAGCCTCATCACCAAGGACCGCCTGCGGATCGACGTCGGCGCGGAGTTCTACGCCTCGGTCATTCCCGAGGCCGACGCGATCACCCGCGCGGCCCAGACCCTCGGCCGGCGCACCTTCCAGCCCGACCAGCTGAAGTCGCTGATCGACGGCATGATGGTCGACGCCCTCCGCGCCGTCGCCGCCCGGATGACGATGGACGAATTGCACGAGAACCGGACGATGTTCGCGAGCGAAGTGCGCGAGGCCCTGTCGGGGACGTTGCAACGCTATGGTCTGCAGCTGGATTCGGTGTCGCTGACCGCCCTCGACCAGACGCCCTTCCACACCCTGGACGAGAACAACGCCTTCAACGCGGTCGGCATGCGCAAGCTGGCCGAGGTCATCGCCACGTCCAAGCGCGAGCGGGCCGAGATCGAAGGGGAGATCCAGGTGAGTGTCCGGCGGGCCGAGGTGGAAGCGAACCGCCGCAAGCTGGAGATCGAGCTGGAGCAGCGCCGGGCCGAGATCGCCCAGACCCAGGAGATCGAGACGCTTCAGGCGCAGTTGCTCACCGAGGTCGCCCGCCGCAAGGCCGAGGCCGAGCGCGAGGCGGCGGAGGCCCGCATCGCGATGGAGCGGGCGATCCAGTCCGCCTCGCTCACCCGCGAGCAGGCGATCCGCGAGGCCGAGATCGCCCAGGCCCGCGCGGTGCAGATCGCCGAGGCCGAGCGCGCGATCCAGATCGCCGCCAAGAGCCAGGAGGAAAGCGCCGCGCAGGCCGAGGCGACGGAGGCCCGGCAGGCGCTGGTGAAGGCCGAGGAGGCCCTCGCGACCCTGCGCCAGCTGGCCGAGGCGGACCGGCGCAAGTCTCTCGCCCTTCTCGCCGCCGAGCAGGAGGCCGAGGCCGACGC
>JAMWZF010000042.1:9899-13800 GCA_024304875.1 Paracoccaceae bacterium | reverse complement strand
GCCAAGGTGGTGGTCCGCAGCCGCGACGTGAAGCAGGCGGCCGCCGTCGGCCATGACCGACCCGTCCGCGCCCCGGGCGACGATGACCCATTGCGCCGCGCCCCGCTCCACCAGCGAAGCGGCGAAGCGGGCGCTGTCCCGGCGCGAGGGCAGCGGCCGGTGGGCCAGTTCCTCGGCCTCGTGCTGGTCCATCCGCAGCACCAGCGGCGGCACCGCCTGCCCGGCCGCGAGGTGGAACAGGGACGGCCCCGAGGTGTCGAGGATGACCTGCACGCCGGTGCCCACCACGTCCTCGCAGATGCGGGCGTAGAGGTCGGGCGCGGCGCCGGTGGGGCCGGAGCCCGACAGCACCAGGTAGCCGTCCGTCGGCACCGCCGCCTTGATCGCGGCGCGTACCTTGAGGATGTCCTCCGCGCCCCATTCCGGCCCGGGCAGCATGAAGCGCAGCTGTTCGTGGCGCGAGAGGTCCTCGACCGCGAGGCTCTGCCGCGTCTCGCCGGGGGCGGGATAGACCACCGGGGTCAGGCCCCGGGCCTCGAGCAGCTTGAGCAGGGTCTGCCCGGTATCGCCGCCCAGCGCGACGAAGGCCCGCGCGTGGCCGCCGAGCTGGGTGATCGCGCGCGCCACGTTGATGCCGCCGCCGCCGGGGTCGGTATCGGGGTGCGAACAGCGCAGCTTGACCCCGGGGATCACCTCGCTGACCGAGGTGGCGAGGTCGAGGGCGGGGTTCAGGGTGACGGTAAGGACGTCTTTCATGGTCTCGGCCGGCCTTGGAGATGTGGCGTTAGCGCCAACATTACCCTCTGGCGCGGGGCGAGGAAAGCGGGGGCGCGCTGTGCTGTCTTGTTCGGCGCACCCTGGCCCGCGGTCGGACATTTGCGCGCGTCACTTTTCGAAACGTGAAAACCGGTGCTAGGCTTCCCTCCAGGCAGCCGGACAACGGGGGACGCGCCATGGGCTTTCTCGACACGATCTTCACCGCGATCAACGACCTCACATGGGGCTGGGCGCTGGTGCCCTTCCTCGTGGTGCTTGGGGTGTTCTTCACCATCGCCAGCGGCTTCGTGCAGTTCCGCTTCTTCCGGCGGATGTTCAACGTCCTGCGCGGCACGGACGAGGACAACGATCCGACCAAGATCTCGGCCCGCGAGGCCCTGCTGGTGTCGGTCGGGGGCCGGGTCGGCGGCGGCAACATCGCGGGCGTCGCGGTGGCGATCACGGCGGGCGGCCCCGGCGCGGTGTTCTGGATGTGGGCGATCGCCCTCGTCGGCATGTGCTCGGCCCTTGTCGAGGCGACGCTGGCCCAGCTCTACAAGCGGACCGAGCCCAACGGGGACTACCGGGGCGGCCCGGCGCGGGCGATCATCCACGGCCTCGGCGAGAACTACCGCTGGCTCGCCATCATCTACGCGGTCTGCCTGATCGCCTCCTTCTCGATCGGGTTCAACGCCTTCCAGGGCAACACGGTGGCGGGCGCGGCGCTCGATTCGATGGCCATTCCGCGGCTCTGGACGGGGATCTTCCTCTCCGCCGTCACCGGCCTCATCGTCTTCGGCGGCATCCACCGGATCGCCAAGGCGGCGGACATCATCATCCCGGTCATGGCGGTGGGCTACATCGGCATGGCGCTGGTCGTCATCGTGCTGAACCTCTTCGCGGTGCCCGCCGTCCTCTGGGACATCATCGCCAACGCCTTCGGCATCCGGGAAGCCGTCGCGGGCGGCATCGGCGCCGCCATCGCCAACGGCCTCCGCCGCGGCCTGTTCTCGAACGAGGCGGGGCTGGGGTCGGCGCCGAACGTGGCCGCCACGGCCTACGTCAAGCATCCGGTCAGCCAGGGCATCACGCAGAGCTTCTCGGTCTTCATCGACACCATGCTGATCTGCTCCTGCACCGCCTTCATCATCCTCTTGGGCGACGTCTACCAGCCCGGGGCCGAGGGGATCGACGGGGTGGCCCTGACCCAGCAGAGCCTCGTCAGCCACGTGGGCGCCTGGGCGCAGTACTTCCTGACCGCGGCGATCCTGCTCTTCGCCTTCTCGTCGATCATGTACAACTACTTCCTCGGCGAGAACGCCCTCAGCTTCATGACCTCGAACCCCACGGCGATCCTGGTCCTGCGGGTGGTGGTCATGGCCATCGTCTTCCTGGGTGCGGTGGCGCCGGGGGCGACGGCGGTGTTCAACTTCTCGGACCCGATGATGGGCATCCTGGCGGTGGTGAACCTCCTGGCGCTCGCCATGCTGTTCCCCATCGCGATGCGGCTGATCACCGATTTCCGGTCGCAGCTGGCGGCGGGGGTTCAGAAGCCGGTGTTCGACCCGGCGAAGTTCCCCGACCTCGACACCGACCCGACCGCCTGGCCGGACGCGCCGAAGGTGGCGGCGGAGTGACCACGCGGCCCCCGGGCGCGCCCGGGGGGCCGCAGGGACGCCTCAGAGCGTCTGGTAGCTGTAGGGGATGTAGCGGAAGCCCGACCCCTCCCCGGCGACGAAGCCGAGGGCCGGGAAGGGCATGTGGTAGCCGATCATCGGGATCCGGTCGGCCGCCAGTTCCGACAGCACGCGGCGGCGGGCCGCGGCGGCCATCTCCTTGTCCATGTCGAAGCGCACCTCCCAGTCGGGACGGGCCAGCGAGTAGACCGGGTGGTTGGCGAGATCGCCGATCAGCATGAGCTGCGAGCCGTCGCTCTCGATGCGGTAGGCCATGTGGCCGGGGCTGTGTCCGGCCGCATCGACCGCGGTGATCCCGCCGCGGACGGCATCGCCCGGGCTGAGCATGGTCATCTGCTCGGCGAAGGGGCGCACCTTGGCCTCGAAGCCCTCGTTCCCGGCGGCCGCCCAGTGGTCGAACTCGGCCTGCCCCGTGACATAGGCTGCATTCGCGAACGTGGCGCTGCCGTCCTCGCCCGTCAGCCCGCCGATGTGGTCGCCGTGCATGTGGGTCAGCACGACATGGGTGACGTCATCCGCCCCGTAGCCGGCCGCCTCGAGCGCGGTGGTGGTCCCCCCGGCGTCGATCCCGGTGTCGAAGAGGATCACCTCCGAGCCGGTGTCGACCAGCGTCGGCGTGAAGAAGAACTGGGCCATGTCGGTGGGCAGGAAGGCCTCGGCGCTGACCTCGGCGAATTCCTCGTCCGGGACGTTGAGGCCGAAGATCGAATGGGGGTCCTCCCGCGGGGACGTCCCGGCAAGGAGCGGCGTCACGCGAAAGGCGCCAAGCTGGAAGGTGCGCGCGATCGGCGCGGCGGCGCCGGGTGCGGCGGTCTGCGCCCCTGCGGGCCGCGCGGAGGTGGCGAGGGCGGCGGCCGGAAGGGCGGCACCGGCGGCAAGGGCCTGCCTGCGGGTCATGGTCATCGGAAACTCCCTGGTCGTTGGATGGGCCGGCACGGGTGACCCGGCCCGGCCATCCTGTTACGCAGGGGAACCCGGGCGGATCACTTCGGCGCGCCTGGCCCCTATTCCCACCAGGGGTCGATGGCGGCGATGTCCTCGTCGGACCAGCCGAAGTGGTGGGCAAACTCGTGCACCGTGACATGGCCCACCAGCTCCTCCAGCGTTACCCCCGGCCGGTCAGCCAGTTCCTCGAGGATGGGCCGGCGGAACAGCCAGACCACGTCCGGCCCGTAGGGCACATCGTAGCTGCCCTTCTCGGTCAGGGGGATGCCGTCGTACATGCCGGTGATCTCCGCCCGCTGGGCCCCGGCGTCGTCGTCCGGGTCCAGCAGGTGATCGGGCACCACCTCGGCCACCCGGATCGCGACCGGCGCGGCCAGCCGGTCGAAGGGCGGCGGAAAGCCCTCCGCCGTCTCGCGGGCGATCTGCTCGATCTGGTCCAGGCTGGGCGTCCTCATGGCCCCGATATGGACAAATACGGCGGGCTGTGAAAGAGCCTCGCGGCC
>JAMWZF010000042.1:2226-9889 GCA_024304875.1 Paracoccaceae bacterium | reverse complement strand
AAGAGACAGGTACACCACCGCCGCGCGAACGCCAGTGGCGCCGTCGCCGCCGAACAGATCGAAGAGAACGGATATCATCGTGCCCGACACCGTCGTCACGCGCTTTGCGCCCTCGCCCACCGGCTACCTGCACATCGGCAACCTGCGGGCGGCCCTGTTCAACTACGCCATCGCGAAGGGCCAGGGCGGGCAGTTCATCCTGCGGATCGACGACACCGACCCCGAGCGGTCGAAGGAAGAATACGTCGACGGCATCAAGACCGACCTCGAGTGGCTGGGCCTGACCTGGGACCGGGTGGAGCGCCAGTCCGAGAGGCTGGACCGCTACGAGGCCGCCAAGCAGCGGCTGATCGAGGCGGGGCGGCTCTACGAATGTTTCGAGACGCCGACCGAGCTGGACCTCAAGCGCAAGAAGCAGCTGAACATGGGACGGCCCCCGGTCTACGACCGCGCGGCGCTGGACCTCACCGACGCGCAAAAGCAGGCCTACCGCGACGAGGGCCGCACGGGGCACTGGCGGTTCAAGCTGGACCTCGAGCGGATCGAGTGGACCGACGGGATCCTTGGGCCGATCTCGATCGACGCGGCTTCGGTGTCGGACCCGGTGCTGATCCGGGGCGACGGGCAGGTCCTCTACACCTTCGCTTCCTCGGTCGACGACGGCGAGATGGGGATCACCGATGTGGTCCGCGGCTCGGACCACGTGACCAACACCGCGACCCAGATCCAGATCATCCGGGCCCTCGGCCACGAGGTGCCCCGCTTCGCGCACCATTCCCTGCTGACCGGCCCTCAGGGCGAGGGGCTGTCCAAGCGCCTCGGCACCCTGTCCCTGCGCGATCTGCGCGCCGACGGCATCGCGCCGATGGCGATCCTGTCGCTGATGGCGCGGCTGGGCTCCTCCGAGCCGGTCGAGCTGCGCGAGACGCCCGCCGAGGTCGTGGAGGGCTTCGACCTCGCCACCTTCGGCTCGGCCCCGACCAAGTTCGACGTGGCGGACCTGCGCCCCCTCACCCACCGCTGGATCGCCGCCCGGCCTTACGAGGAGGTGGCCGAGGACGTCCGCGCCCTCGGCGTGCCGGACGAGATCGCGCCGGTCTTCTGGGGCGTCGTGCGCGAGAACATCGACCGGATGGAGGACATGGCCGGCTGGTGGCAGCTGTTCCTGACCGGGTCGAAGCCAGAGCCCGAGATGACGGACGAGGACCGCGCCTTCGCCGAGCAGGCCCTCGCGCTCCTGCCCGAGCCGCCCTATTCGGCCGAGACCTGGGGCGACTGGACGGGTGCCGCCAAGGAGGCGACCGGCCGCAAGGGCAAGGCTTTGTTCATGCCTTTGCGCCAGGCCGTCACGGGCCGCGCCCGGGGGCCGGAAATGGCCGACGTGATGCGGCTGATGCAGGTCAAGCCGACCCTCTGAGGGGACCGAAATGGCGGAGCACAAGATCTTCTCGATGGCCTTCGCGAAGGTCTATCCGCTCTATGTCCAGAAGGCCGAGCGCAAGGGCCGTACCCGCGGGGACGTGCACGAGGTGATCCACTGGCTGACCGGCTACGACGACGCGGGCCTGAGGGACCGGATCGACAGCGGCGCGGACTTTCGCACCTTCTTTGCCGAAGCCCCCGCGATGAACCCGGACCGGCGCAAGATCACCGGCGTGATCTGCGGCGTGCGGGTCGAGGAGATCGAGGACCCGCTGATGCAGGAGATCCGCTACCTCGACAAGCTCGTCGACGAACTGGCGCGGGGCAAGGCGATGGACAAGATCCTGCGCGGCTGACCTTACCCGCGGATAAGGTATTGATAAATCGTTAATTTCCTCTTCTTGCCGGGGTGGGTCCGGGCCACCCCGCCCGTCAGGTTGGCGTGACCTCGTAGCGCCCCCTCAGATCATCCAGCCCCCGCTGGACGATCTCTTCCAGAACGCCCATGTCGACCTTCTCAAGCCGGGTCACGTAGAGGCAGGACTTGCCCATCTTGTACGGCCCGAGCCGGTCCAGAAGGTCGCCCATTTCCTGGTAACCGGGCATGATGTAGAGGACCTGGTTGGCCTTGCGCGGGCTGAACCCGGTGGCGAGGAAATCGCCCTCGCGGCCGCTGTCGTAGACGTAATGATAGGCGCCGTAGCCGATGATCTTCGGCCCCCACATCCGGGGCCGCCAGCCGGTCACGCGGCGGAACATGGTGTCCAGCGCCTCGGCATCGGCGCGGCGCACCGGGTTTTCGACCGCGGCGATGAAGGCCTCGGGCGACACCTCGGTGGGCTGGGTCTTGTTCCCGGCGTCGGTCATGCCCGAGCCTAGCAGGACGCCGGGCCCGGATCACGACATTCCTGCGGAGCGAGCCACGCGGAGGTCTGCCCCCGCGCGGCCCGAGAGGAGCATCAGCCCGCGAGCTTGCCCGCGATCTCGACCAGGCGCTTGGCCTGGTAGTCGATGGAGCCGTTGCCGTGCTCGGTGATGTCCTCGGCCTTCATCGAGAAGCCGTAAGGGTTGCCGCCGTCGGCGAACTTGACCTCGTTGCCGTAGCCCGGCGCGACGATGATCGCGCCCCAGTGCATGGCGGCGGTGTAGAAGTTCACCAGCGTCTGCTCGACCCCGCCGTTGGGGTTCTGGGCCGAGGTGGTGGCGGTGACGGCCATGTTGATCATGGCGCCCGACTGCCAGAGCGGGCCGAGCGTGTCGATCCAGGCACGGACCTGGCTGGTCTGGCCGCCGAAGCGGGTCGGGGCGGACAGCCAGAGGCCGTCAGCCCATTTGACGTCGTCGTGGCTGACTTCTTCGATCGACGACGCGCGCTCGATCTGGGCCTTCCAGGCGTCCTGGCCGGCGATGACCTCTTTCGGCGCGGTCTCGGGGATCTTGCGCAGGCGAACCTCGGCGCCGGCCGCTTCGGCGGCGGCGGCCGCCTTCTCGGCGACGGTCTGGTTCGTGCCGTAGGTGGAGTAGAAGGTGATCAGGATCTTGGGTGCGGGCATGGGGGCCTCCTTGATGAGAATTCCACCGCCTCACCTATACTGTCCGCGGCCGCAGTGAAGGGGCCGCGCCGCGCCGATATAGCGCGCATGCGCACAGAAATGGTCTATGGCGGCCTAACCGTGCCCCGGCATCGCGAAGGCGGCGAGGATCGAATCGGCACTCGTCTCGATGACGGTCGCCAGATCCGCCGGCCCGACGACCTGCCCGGAAAACAGCGCCGGCCAGTAGGCCTGCCCCTTGATCATGTGCATGAACTGGCGGGCCGCGAGGGCCGGGGCCTCCGGCCGGATCGCGCCGGCCTCGGCCGCGGCGGTGAAGAACTCGACATAGAGCGTGTCCGCCAGCGCCCCGCCGAGGCCAAGCCGCTCGGCCGTTTCGGGGCTGCGCAGGATCTCGGCCACGCCGACACGGGCGAGGCGCATGAACTCGGGGTTGGAGAGGAGCCGCCCCTCGGCGCGGCCCAGCTCGACCAGTTGCGGGCGGAGCGGCCGGGAGGAGTCGTAGGGGATCGCCCGGACCTCGGCGACCATCGCGAAGGCGATCTCGGAAATGGCGCCGAACAGGGCCTCCTTGCTGTCGAAATGGTTGTAGACCGTGCGCTTGGAGACGCCCGCGCGCTCTGCCACCCTGTCCATCCGGGCGCCATCGAACCCCTGCGCCTGGAACTCGTCCATCGCGGCACGGATGATGTCCTGTCTCTTGTCGTCCGATCGGGCCATGCGGTTCCCTGTCTCCCGACCATGCTTACGACGTGGCAGGAACGGTGTAAACTCGCGGGTTTACTTCTGGCGGCGCTCAAGTAAACTCGCCAGTGTAATCCGGCCCGGTCCGCGGCCCGTTTTCCACCGAGGGAGAGGTGCGCCCATGCAATTCACGGTCAACGGCCAGACGCGGGAGGCCGAGGTCGAGCCGGACATGCCGCTGCTGTGGGTCCTGCGGGACGAGCTGGGCCTGACGGGGACGAAATACGGCTGCGGCGTCGCCCAGTGCGGCGCCTGCACGGTGCATGTGGACGGCCTGGCCGTCCGGTCCTGCCAGCTGCCCGCCGGGGCGGCCGAGGGGGCCGAGATCGTGACCATCGAGGGCCTCGGCACGCCCGATGCGCCCCACGCCGTCCAGCAGGCCTGGATCGAGGCGCAGGTCGCCCAGTGCGGCTACTGCCAGTCTGGCCAGATCATGCAGGCGGCCTGGCTGCTCAAGAGCAACCCGACCCCGACGGACGAGGAGATCGACGCGGTGATGTCCGGCAACCTCTGCCGCTGCGGGACCTACCCGCGCATCCGCGCCGCCGTCCACGCCGCCGCCACCAAGCTGCGGGAGGCCTGAGATGGGACGCGTCCGCACCATCACCCGCCGCACCTTGCTCGTCGGCTCGGCGGCCATCGCGGGGGGCGTCGCCTTCGGTGCCTACCGTCTGCTGACCGACCCCGCGAACCCGCTGCGGGACGATCTCGGCGCGGGTGAGGCCGCCCTGACCCCCTGGGTCAAGATCACCGGCGAGGGGATCACCCTGATCACCCCGCATACCGACCTCGGCCAGGGGGCCTACCACATGCAGGCCGCCCTGATCGCCGAGGAGATGGACCTGGCCCTCGGCCAGTTCACCGTCGACCCCGGCCCCCCTGCCCCGGCCTACTACAACACGGCGATGGGCGGGGAGATGGCGCCCTTCCGGTCGAACGACGATCGCTTCCGCGCCGAGGCGGCCCGCCACGTCTTTGCCGGCATCACCAAGCTGATCGGGCTGATGGGGACCGGCGGGTCCTCCTCGGTCCCGGACAGTTTCGACAAGCTGCGGCAGGCTGGCGCGACGGCGCGCGAGACGCTGAAGGCGGCGGCGGCGCAGGTGCACGGGCTGGCGGTGGCCGACCTTGCGACCGAGGCCGGCGCGGTGATCCTGCCGGACGGAACGCGGGTCCCCTATACCGGGCTGGCGGGCGCCGCGGCGGCGATCGCCCCGGTGACGGACGTCCCGCTTCGCGATCCCTCCGAGTGGCGCCTGATCGGCCAGCCGATGCAGCGGCTGGACATCGTCGCGAAATCCACCGGCACCCAGGCCTACGGCATCGACCTCAGGCTTGAGGGCATGGTCCACGCCGCCGTCCGCACCAACCCCCGCCGGGGCGACGGCATGCGCCGCTTCGACGCCGAGGCGGCCCGGGCCATGCCCGGCGTCATCGAGGTCGTCGAGGTCACGGGCGGCATCGCGGTGGTGGCGAACAACACCTGGCGGGCCTTCCGCGCGGTGGAGGCGATCGAGATCGACTGGGCAGACGCGCCCTACCCCGCCGAGCAGGCGGACCACTGGGCCGCGGTCGAAGCCGCCTTCGACCCCGATTTCCTGGACGCCACCTGGCGCGCGGACGGCGACGTGGTGACCGCGCTGGGCGGGGCCGAGGTCATCGAGGCGGAGTACCGCGCGCCCTACGTCGCGCACCAGCCGCTGGAGCCGCTGAACGCGGTGGCGCTGGTGACGGACGAGGCGGTGGACATCTGGGTCTCGCACCAGTTCCAGTCCTTCGTCGCCCGGCAGGTTGCCGGGGTCACGGGCCATTCCGCCGACCAGGTGCGCTATCACCAGCAATATGCCGGCGGCAGCTTCGGGCACCGGCTGGAGTGGGACAACGTCCGCCTTTGCGCCGAGATCGCCAACGCCATGCGCGGCACGCCCGTGAAGCTGACCTACACCCGGGAAGAGGATTTCGCTCAGGACTACCCGCGCCAGATCGGCATGGCCCGCGGGCGGGGAGCCGTCGCTGACGGACGGGTGCAGGCGCTGGACCTGTCGGTGGCGAACGTCAGCCCGATGCGCTCGCAGGTGTCGCGGATGGGCCTCTCGGCGCCCGGCCCGGACCTGCAGATCGCGGCGGGCGGCTGGAACCAGCCCTTCGCCATCCCGCATTTCCGCTACCGCGCCTACGCGGTGCCGGGCCTTGCGCCGGTGTCGTCCTGGCGCTCGGTGGGGGCCTCGTCCCAGGGGTTCTTCGCCTCGGCCTTCCTGGACGAGCTGATCCACGCCGCCGGGGCCGACCCGCTGGAGGAGCGCCTGCGCCTGTGCGACTGGGACCTCGCGCGGGGCGTGCTCGAGTCCGTGGCGGACATGTCGGACTGGGGCACGGACCCCGGGCCGGGTCGCGGCCGGGGGCTGGCCTTCGTCGAGAGCTTCGGCGTGCCGGTGGCCGAGGTGGTCGAGGTGACGGCCACGGAGGCCGGCATCCGCATCGACCGGGTGCATGTGGCGGTGGACGTCGGCACAGTGGTCGACCCCGTGACCTTCGAGAACCAGGTGCAGGGCGGCGTGGTCTGGGGCCTCGGCCACGCGATGAACTGCCAGATCACCTATGCCGGCGGCGTGGCGCAGCAGTCGAACTACCATGCCCACGCGGGGATGCGGCTCAACCAGTGCCCCGAGATATTCGTGCGCAATGTCGGCGCGGCGTTGGGCGCGAAGGGCGTGGGCGAGCCGCCGGTGCCCCCTGCCGCCCCGGCCCTTGCCGCCGCCATCTTCGACGCGACGGGACAACGCCTGCGCGAGATGCCCTTCGACAAGCACGTGAGGTTCGTCTGATGCGGCTGCTGCGACTTCTGCCGCTGGTGGTCCTCGCCGGCGCCGCCCTGGCCGAGGGTCCGGGCGGGCTGACCGTTCCCGCCTTCGCCGACGGATCGGTGTCGGAGGCCGAGGGCCTGGAGGCCTGGGCCCGGATCGAGGCCGTGTTGACCCATCCGCGCTGCGTCAACTGCCATGTCGAGTCGGGGGCGCCGCCGATGTGGTCGGGGCCGGAGTTCGAGACGGCGGTGCCCCACGGCATGAACATACAAGGAGGAGAGAGCCGGATCGGGGCGGAATTGCTGCCGTGCCAGTCCTGCCACGTCACGAGCACACTGCCCAACGAGGTCCCTCACGCCGCGCCCCATGCGGGCATGGACTGGCGACTCGCCCCGCCAGAGTTCGTCTGGTTCGACGTCCCGGGCCCCGCGATCTGCACCCAGCTCCGCGACCCGGAGCGCAACGGCGGACGGGACGGCCCGGCGCTGATCGAGCACATCACCCACGACGCCGAGGAGCAGGGCTTTATCACCTGGGGCTTAGATCCCGGAGCGGGGCGCGAGCCGGCACCGGGGGATCTGCAGGCGCATCTGGACGACACGGCGGCCTGGGTCGCGGCCGGGATGCCTTGCCCCGAATGAAGGTTAATGGCCCGTGGCGGGCGGCCCCGGCGCCGAGAGAGGCGTTCGCCCGCTTTTTGGGCAGGTTCTAAGATTTTTAGGGCTGTTAACGAACCGACCGGACAAGCCGTTGAAATTGCAGGGTCAGCAGGGCGTTTCTTACCGCGCCTGTAAAATTCTTAGAGGGCCGTTGCCAGAGACGGCGACACACCCGCCATATTCGGCTGGCAATGGTGAACCTGACGCCTGATCCGAGGGGCGCCACCCGCCCTCGGACATGAAAAACCCCGGCACCGCATGGCCGGTGCCGGGGCTCCTCGGAGTACACTTCCGAAATGGTTACCGAACGATTTCGACGATGACACCGCTCTCGTTGTCCACGATCACCGGCACACCGTTCACGTTCACGTAGCGGTAGCCTTCGACGGTGGGCAGCTCGTAGGTATCGATGCCGTCGGGAAGGCCGGCACCGACCACCACCTCGCCGTCGAGGTAGATCGGCTCGACCGGATTCTGGCGG
>JAMWZF010000042.1:0-2216 GCA_024304875.1 Paracoccaceae bacterium | reverse complement strand
CGGTTTCCTCGACCTCGGGGGCGGAGGCGTTGCCGGCAGCGGCGCCGAAGATGCCGGAGGCGATGATCCCGCCGGCGGGGCCGCCCGCGGCGTAGGCGATCAGGGCGCCGAGGGTCGCACCAGCGGCGGCACCTTCACGCTGCTCTCCCTCGGTGGGCTCGCGCTCGTAGGTGATGGTCTCGACCTCGACCGACGGCGCCGTCAGGGCCATGGCCTCGGCCTCGGCGGTGGCCTCGGTGTTGAGGTATTCGCCATAGGCCCAGCCGGTCGTGCCGTCATAGCTGACGCGGCACCACTGGACCGACTCGAGGCAGCCTTCGACCTCGGCCACGCCCTCGCCGTCGATGACGCCGACGACTTCGTAGTCGACCCCGGGGCCGGAGCGGATGTTGAGGTCGGTGGTGGCGGTCGCCGGGATGGCGAGGGCCATCGTGGGCAGAATGGCGGTGGTGGCCAAGGCGGCCGCGATCAGGGACGAGCGTTTCATGTCGCTTCTCCTCGTGGTGTTTCCGGCGGGCGGAATGCGCCGCCGATTGGACAGCACAACTCCGCCGGATCGGTCGGGTTCCCGGTTCCCCTCGGGCAGGTCGGAGGCGGCGCAGAACGGCAGGACATTGCCGGCGGCGGAAGGCGGCGTCGGCAGATAACTCCCTGAAATGTTTCCGTTCGTTTCAGTCGTGAGCGCCGCGGCTCAGCTCGGGTCGCGCCAGCGGTTCACGATCGGATAGCGCCGGTCGAGCCAGAACGCCCGCATCGACAGGCGCGGCCCGGGGGCGGACTGGAAGCGCTTGTATTCGCTGATGTAGAGCAGGTGCTCGACCTTCTTCACGATGTCCCGGTCGTAGCCTGCCGCGACGCAGTCCGCGACCGAGGCGTCGCCGTCCACCAGCATCGTGAGGATGCCGTCGAGCACGTCGTAGTCGGGCAGGCTGTCGCTGTCCTTCTGGTCGGCGCGCAGTTCGGCGCTCGGCGGCTTGGTGATGATCGTCTGGGGAATGACTTCGCCCGCAGGCCCCTTCATCCATGTCGCGTGATGGGCGTTCCGCCAGCGGCAGATGTCGAAGACCCGCGTCTTGTAGAGGTCCTTGATCGGATTGTAGCCGCCCGCCATGTCGCCGTAGATCGTGGCGTAGCCCACCGCCACCTCGGACTTGTTGCCGGTGGTCAGGAGCATCTCGCCGAACTTGTTGGACTGCGCCATGAGGAGCAGGCCGCGGATCCGGCTCTGGATGTTCTCCTCGGTCAGATCCGCATCGCGCCCCTCGAAGAGCGGCGCAAGGGTGGAGGTCACGGCCGCGCGGATGTCGCCGATGGGCACGATGTCGTAGGTGATGCCGAGGGCGGCGGCGACGGCCTTGGCGTCGGAGAGCGACCCTTCGGAGGTGTATTCCGAGGGCATCATCACGCCCCGCACATTCTCGGGCCCCAGCGCATCGGCGGCGATGCAGGCGACGATGGCGCTGTCGATCCCGCCGGAGAGACCCAGCAGCACCTTCCCGAACCCCGTCTTCGCCATGTAATCCCGCAGGGCGAGAACCATGACGTGGTAGTCCTGCTCCAGGCTATCCGGCTTGTGCGCCTTCTCGCCCGCCTCTGCCCGCCAGCCGTCGTCGCCGCGGACGAAATCGACGTGGGCGATGACCTCCTCGAGCCAGGGCAGCTGCACTGCCAGCTCTCCGTGCGGGTTCAGCACGAAGGAGCCGCCGTCGAAGACCTGATCGTCCTGTCCGCCCACCATGTTGAGGTAGACCAGCGGCAGCCCGGTTTCGACCACGCGGGAGACCATCTCGGTCAGGCGGATGTCGAACTTGTCGCGGAAGTAGGGCGAGCCGTTGGGCACGACGAAAAGCTCGGCGCCGCTTTCGGCCATCGCCTCGCAGACGTCCGGGTACCAGGCGTCCTCGCAGATCGGGGTGCCGATGCGCAGGGGGCCGGCATCCCAAGGGCCTTGGAGGCCCGCGCGGGAGAACAGGCGCACCTCGTCGAAGACGGTGTAGTTGGGCAGGAAATACTTGCGGGTGATCGCCTTCACCGTGCCGCCGCCCAGGATGAAGTAGGCGTTGCGCAGCTTGTCGCCCTCGGCAAGCGGGCCGCCCACCCCGAGCAGGGGCCCGTCGGCGCATTCCTTCGCCAGTCGCCGCACCGCGGCCTCGGCCGCCTCGGCGAAGACCGGCTTCATCACCAGGTCCTGGGTCTGGTAGCCGGTCAGCCACATT
>JAMWZF010000419.1 GCA_024304875.1 Paracoccaceae bacterium | reverse complement strand
GTTCCAGGCCGTCCGCGCCTTCGAGCTGTTCACCGGCCACGCGGCCGATCCCGCGCGGATGCGCGCCACCTTCCGCCGGCTGGGGGACGCCTGATCGCCATGCGCACCGGAATTGCCACCGTCTCCATCTCCGGCACCCTCGAGGAAAAGATCGAGGCCATCGCCGCCGCCGGGTTCGACGGTATCGAGATCTTCGAGCAGGACTTCATAGCCGACATCCGCAGCCCCCGGGCCGTGGGCCAGCGCATCCGCGACGCGGGGCTTGAGGTGATGCTGTTCCAGCCCTTCCGCGACTTCGAAGGCCTGCCGGGGCCGCTCAGGGCCAAGGCCTTCGACCGGATCGAGCGCAAGTTCGACGTCATGCAGGAGCTGGGCTGCGACCTCGTCCTGGTCTGCTCCTCGGTCCACCCCGAGGCGCTGGGCGGGATCGACCGGGCGGCGGCGGGCTTCGCCGAGCTGGGCGAGAGGGCGGCGGCCCGGGGGCTGCGCGTCGGATATGAAGCCCTGGCCTGGGGCCGCCACGTGAACGACCACCGCGACGCCTGGGAGGTGGTGCGCCGGGCCGACCATCCCAACGTCGGCCTGGTCCTCGACAGCTTCCATACCCTCGCGCGCGGCATCGACCCCGAGACGATCCGGCGTATTCCCGGTGACCGCATCTTCTTCGTCCAGCTCGCCGATGCGCCGCAGATCGACATGGACCTGCTCTACTGGTCCCGCCACTTCCGCAACATGCCGGGCGAGGGGGACCTCGCCGTCACCGCCTTCATGCGCGCTGTCATGGCGACAGGCTACGCCGGGCCGATCAGCCTCGAGATCTTCAACGACCAGTTCCGGGGCGGATCGCCCGCGACCATCGCGCAGGACGGCTACCGGTCGATCGTCGCGCTGATGGACGAGGTGCGCCGGGCCGAGCCCGAGGTCGCCCCCGGGCTGCCGGACCTGCCCGCCCCCGTCACCGTCCGCGACACCGCCTTCGTCGAGTTCGCGGTGCAGGGCACGGAGCTCGCCGCGCTCGAGGCTTTGCTGGAAACCCTCGGGTTCCGCCGCGCCGGGCGGCACGTCTCCAAGGCGGTCGCGCTCTGGCAGCAGGGCGACATCCGCATCGTCCTGAACGCCGAGACCGAGGGGCACGCCGGAGCCTCGTGGAACGCCCGCGGCACGACGGTCTGCGACATCGGCCTCTACGTCGGCTCCGCCCCGGACACGGTGATCCGGGCCACCGCACTCGGGGCGCGGCCCTTCTCCCAGCCGCTCGGCCCCGGCGAACTGCCGATCCCCGCGATCCGCGGCCTTGGCGGCAGCGCGATGCACTTCATCGACGACGGCGCCCTGGCCGAGGTCTGGGACGTCGAATTCCTGCCCGTGGACAAGGCGGCGAAGGGCGCCGGCCTGACCCGGATCGACCACATCGCCCAGACCATGACCTACGACGAGATGCTGTCGTGGTCGCTGTTCTACACCACCCTTTTCGACATGGCGAAGGCGCCGATGGTCGACGTGATCGACCCCGACGGGCTGGTCCGCAGCCAGGCCATCGCCAGCCCCGGCGGCGCGTTCCGCATCACCCTCAACGGGGCCGAGACGCACCGGACGCTGGCGGGATCGTTCCTCGCCGAGGGCTTCGGGGGCTCGGTGCAGCACATCGCGCTGGCGACGGACGACATCTTCGCGACCGCCGCGGCCCTGCGGGCCCGCGGGTTCGAGACGCTGCCGCTGTCGCCCAACTATTTCGATGACCTCGCCGCCCGCTTCGACCTCTCCCCCGAGATGCTTGAGCGGATGCGCCAGGAGAACATCCTCTACGACGCGGACAGTGGGGGCGAGTTCTTCCAGCTCTATTCCCGCCCCTTCGCCGGCCAGTTCTTCATCGAGATCGTGGAGCGGCGCGGCGGATATGCCGGCTACGGCGCGCCAAACGCACCCTTCCGCATCGCGGCCCAGAAACGTCTGCAACGACCGAAAGGAATGCCCGCGGTCTGATCGCCAGTTGAAAACGTAGGACGAAACATGTTCTATCATACGAAACACTAAACCCCACCAAGACTGGTGGACACGTCAAAGGGAGGAAACCAATGACACACCTGACCCGCCGGACCGCGCTCGCGGCCGCACTGGCCACAACCACGGCCCTCGCCCTGCCGGGCGCCACGTTTGCCCAGGACCTGCCCGTCCTGCGCATGTCCTCCGTGGTGTCCGACAACGACATCCGCGCCGAGGCCTTCGCCGAGATCGCCGAAGCCGTCTCGGACACTTTCGACATGCAGGTCTTCAACGGCGCCACCCTCGTCGCCCAGGGGTCCGAGATGACCTCCATCCAGCGCGGCAACCTGGAAATGGGCCTGATCGCGCCGCAGACCATCGCCGAGCAGATCCCCGAATGGTCCATCGTGACCTCGGCCTACCTCTTCGACGATGCGGCCCACCTGCAGGCGACCTTCGACAGTGACGTGGGCGACGAGTTGAAGGCGCTGGCCGCCGAGGCCGGCATCCACGTCCTCGCCCCGGTCTACTTCGGCACCCGGCAGGTGAACCTCGCGCCCGAGATCGACGTGCAGACCCCCGAGGATCTGAACGGCATCACCATGCGGATGCCGGGCGGCGACGCCTGGCAGTTCCTCGGAGAAGCGATCGGCGCGAACCCGACGCCGCTGGCCTATGCCGAGGTCTACACCGCGCTGCAGACCGGCGCGATCGACGGCCAGGACAACCCGCTGCCGAACGACTACA
>JAMWZF010000418.1 GCA_024304875.1 Paracoccaceae bacterium | reverse complement strand
GCCTCGACGGGCTGAACGTGACCCTCTCGGCGGCCGACGCGGCCTTCCCGGGCGCGGTCGAGGCGGCGACGCTGTTCCAGAACTCGGCGCAGGCTGCGGGCATCAACCTGACGGTCAACCGCCGTCCGAACGACGGCTACTGGGCCGATGTCTGGCTCAAGGATCCGTTCTGCGCGGTCTACTGGGGCGGCCGTCCGACCGAGGACCAGATCTTCTCGACCGCCTACGCCGCCGATGCGGCCTGGAACGAGACGAAGTGGAACAACGCCCGCTTCAACGAGCTGCTGACGGCCGCGCGGGCCGAGCTCGACGAGGATACCCGCCGGGGCATGTACTACGAGATGCAGGAACTGGTGACGATGGACGCAGGCTCGGTCCTGCCCATGTTCGCCAACTTCGTCTTCGCCAACTCGACCGAGATCGTGCACGGCGACATGGCGTCCAACTACGACGTCGACGGCGAGCGCTGGATGGAGCGCTGGTCCTTCGCGTAAGGTCTGACAGGCGGGGCCGCGGCATCCCGGGCGGGTGCCGCGGTCCCGTGGTCAAATTCCCCACTTCCGCCCCATTGTCGCAATCTTCCGAACAAAAGCGCCCTGCATTCCTTACGTCAGGGAAGCATGACAGTTTCGGGAGACTTCGGATGATCCATACCACCCTCGATGCCGCAGAGATCGCCAAGGTGCAGGACTTCGTCCTGGCCGAGCGCCGCAAGTGCGTGTCCGACCGCGAATGGCAGTTCCGCCTGCGCGGTTACGGCTACGGTGTCCGCCCCCACGGCGACGGCCATGTCGTGACCGAGCTGCTCAGGGCGCGCGACTTGTTCCAGATCGACGCCGCCGCGCTGAGGGCGCCCGCGCCTACCGGGATGTGAGCGTCCGCGCCACCGCGTCCTTCCAGGCCGCGTAGCGCGCGTCTCGCACCTCATCCTTCATCGCCGGCTCGAAGCGGCGGTCCAGCGCCCAGGACCTGGCGAAGCCCGCCTGGTCGGGACAGACCCCGGCCTTCATGCCCGCCAGCCAGGCCGCGCCGAGCGCCGTGGTCTCCAGCACCTTCGGACGGTCCACCGGGGCGCCGATGATGTCGGCGAGGAACTGCATGGTCCAGTCGCTGGCGCTCATCCCCCCGTCGACACGCAGCACCTGCGTGTCCGCCGCCGCCCAGTCGGCGTGCATCGCCTCGATCAGGTCGCGGGTCTGGAAGCCGACCGATTCCAGGGCCGCGCGGGCCATCTCCTTCGGGCCGGTCCCGCGGGTCAGGCCGAACATGGCCCCCCGCGCGTCGGCGTCCCAATAGGGGGCGCCGAGGCCTGTGAAGGCAGGCACCAGGATGACCTCCTGGTTTTCGTCCGCCTGCTCGGCCAGCTCCTGCGTCTCGCCCGCCGCCCCGATGATCCCGAGGCCATCGCGCATCCATTGCACCACCGACCCCGCGACGAAGATCGCCCCTTCGAGCGCGTAGGTCACAGTGCCGTCCAATTGGTAGGCGATGGTGCCGAGGAGCCGGTTCTGGCTCTCCACCAGGTCCGGCCCGGTGTTCAGGAGGGCGAAGCAGCCGGTGCCGTATGTCGATTTCACCATGCCGGGGCCGAAGCAGGCCTGCCCGATGGTCGCCGCCTGCTGGTCGCCCGCGACGCCGAGGATCGGGATCTCGCCCCCCAGCAGGTCCGGCGTGGTCGTTCCGAAGTCGGCGGCGCAGTCCAGCACCTCCGGCAGCATCCCCCGGTCGATCTCGTAGCGGTTCAGGATCACGTCGTCCCAGTCGCCTTCCCGGATGTTGTAGAGCATCGTGCGGGCGGCGTTGGTGGCGTCGGTGACGTGCCGCTTGCCCCCCGTCAGCCGCCAGATCAGGTAGCTGTCCACGGTGCCGAACAGGACCTTGGCGGGGTCGGCGCCGGTCTCGGTCATGATGTGCCGCAGCTTGGTGCCGCTGAAATAGGGATCGGCGATCAGGCCGGTGCGGCGGGTGATCTCGGCCTCGAAGCCCTCCTCGCGGAGCTCGCGGCAGAAGGGCTCGGTCCGGCGGTCCTGCCAGACGATGGCGTTGTGCACGGCCTTGCCGGTCTCGCGGTCCCAGACCAGGGTCGTCTCGCGCTGGTTGGTGATGCCGATGCCGGCGATGTCCTTCGCCTCCAGCCCCGCCTTCTCGAGCGCAGCCCGGCACGTCGACAGGACGGACTGCCAGATGTCCTCCGGGTCATGCTCCACCCAGCCGGAGCGCGGGAAATGCTGGGGAAACTCCTCCTGCGCCGAGGCGACGACCGTCAGGTCTGCGTCGAAGACGATGGCCCTGCTGGATGTCGTGCCCTGGTCGATGGCTAGGATATGGGTCATCACGGGCGTCCTCCCTCACGC
Organism: Paracoccaceae bacterium; assembly: GCA_024304875.1. Lineage (GTDB taxonomy): Bacteria > Pseudomonadota > Alphaproteobacteria > Rhodobacterales > Rhodobacteraceae > JAMWZF01. Next base: position 387 of record JAMWZF010000418.1, on the reverse strand, counting down.
GCTGTCCTGGCCCCCGACCATGCCGGGACCGGTCCAGAGGGGCAATGGCGGAAACCTGCCCCGCGGCGTCGTCTTTCCCCTGACAACCGTCCCCTGCCCCGGCATAGTACGGGGCAGCGCGACAGGCATGGGGGGGAGACGTGCAGGATTTCGGAGCCGCCTTCGGCCAGGCCCTGACCCTGATCCTGTCGGGCGATTCCGCCCTGGCCGAGATCGTGCTTCTCTCCCTGCGCGTGTCCCTGACCGCCGTGGCCCTGGCCTGCCTGATCGGGATGCCCCTCGGCGCGGTCCTCGCCGTGGTCCGCTTTCCGGGGCGCCGGGGACTCGTCCTTGTCATCAACGCCGCCATGGGACTGCCGCCGGTCGTGGTCGGGCTGACGCTCTACC
>JAMWZF010000417.1 GCA_024304875.1 Paracoccaceae bacterium | reverse complement strand
CGGGGCGAGATCCGGGTGCGTGACGCCCTCCGCCTCTCCCTCAACCTGCCCGCCGTCGCGGTGCTCCACGGCCTCGGCCCGGCGCACCTGCTCTCGGCCCTCCGCAAGTCGGGCGCGGCGCCGGAGCTCCCCGGCGGCCAGCCCGGCCTCGCCATCGCCCTCGGCGGCATCGGCCTGACGCTCGAGGACGTCACCCGCGGCTATGCGGCTCTGGCGAACGGCGGCACGGCGGTCGACCTGCGCTGGCGGCCCGAGGACACCCCCGGCTTCGTCCCCCACCGCATCACCGGCCCGGTCGCGGCCTGGCAGGTGGGCGACATCCTCTCTCAAACGCCGCGGCCGCGGGGCGTGGTCGGGGCCGAGATCGCCTTCAAGACCGGCACCTCCTACGGCCACCGGGACGCCTGGGCGGTGGGCTGGGACGGGGCGCATGTGATCGGCGTCTGGATGGGGCGGGCCGATGGCACGCCGGTGCCGGGGGTCTTCGGCGGCGACCTCGCCGCGCCGGTACTCTTCGCCGCCTTCGAACGGCTGGGGCCGACGGTGCCCCTGCCGCCTCCGCCGCCTCAGACGCTGATCCTCTCCACCGCACAGCTGCCGCTCCCGCTTCAGAGGTTCCGCCCGCGCGGGCAGGTGACGGACGCGGGCGGCCCGCAGATCGCGTTCCCGCCCGACGGCGCGGTGATCGAAGCAGACGGGCTGGTCGTGAAACTGCGCGACGGACGCGGGCCCTTCACCCTCCTCGCCAACGGGCGGCCGGTGGAGCAGGGCCACGCCCGCGAGGTCACGCTGGGCGGCCTCGGCCCCGGCTTCTCGGAGGTTGTGGTGATCGACGCCGACGGCGGGGCGGACCGGGTGTCGGTGGAACTGCGCTAGGCGACCTGCGCCCGGGCCACCTCACGGGAACAAGGCGGCTGACCAAGCGCGGGATCCGCACCGGGTCATTCGAGTATTTGGACCAGCCCGAAGCCATGACGCGCCACCCTGCTGTTTCGGGCTGGCACAAATACTCACTCCGACCGCGCCACCCGCGTGACGCCGCAGGGAGGGGTGCCGTGAGGTGGGTCTTGACCCACCCTCCCCGTCAGAGGCGCTCGATCGCCAGCGCGATCCCCTGTCCGCCGCCGATACACATGGTAATCAGGGCGCGTTTGCCGCCGGTCCGCTCAAGCTCGTAGAGGGCCTTCACCGTGATGATCGCCCCCGTGGCGCCGACCGGATGGCCGAGGGCGATGGCGCCGCCGTTCGGGTTCACCTTGGCCTCGTCGAAGCCAAGGGCGCGGGACACGGCGATGGCCTGCGCCGCGAAGGCCTCGTTCGATTCGATGACGTCGAAGTCGCCCGCGGTCAGCCCCGTCCGCTCGAACAGCGCCTCGCAGGCCGGGATCGGGCCGATGCCCATGACCTCGGGCCGGACGCCGGCGTGGCCGTAGCCGATGATCCGGGCGCGCGGGGTCAGACCCGCCGCCGCGGCCGCATTGGCGCGGGCCAGGACCAGCGCCGCCGCGCCGTCGTTGATCCCGCTGGCGTTGCCCGCCGTGACGGTCCCGTCCTTCTGGAAGGCGGGGCGCAGGCCGGCGAGGGCCTCGGCGGTGGTCGCCTTGGGGTGTTCGTCGGTGTCGAAGGTGACGGTACCCTTGCGCGAGGCGATCTCCACCGGGACGATCTGCTCGACAAAGCGGCCCTCGGCAATCGCCGCCGCCGCACGGGTCTGGCTCTCCAGCGCGAAGGCGTCCTGATCCTCCCGGCTGATCCCGTGCTCGTCCGCCACGTTCTCGGCCGTCACGCCCATGTGCCCGGTCCCGAACGGGCAGTTCAGCGCGCCCAGCATCATGTCCTGAGCCTTCACGTCACCCATCTTGGCCCCCCATCGGACCTGGGGCAGGATGAAGGGGCTGCGGCTCATCGCTTCCGCGCCGCCGGCGAGGCCGAAGTCCGCATCCCCCAGCGCCAGCGCCTGCATCGTCGAGACGATGGCCTGGACGCCGGACCCGCAGAGTCGGTTGACGTTCATGGCCGGCACCGTCTCGGGCACGCCGGCGCCCATCGCGGCGACGCGGGACAGGTACATGTCCTTCGGTTCGGTGTTGATGACGTGGCCGTAGACCACGGTGCCGATCCGGCCCGGCTCCACCCCCGCCCGCTCGAGCGCCGCGCGCGCCACGGTGGCGCCGAGGTCGGAGGGCGGGACGGCGGCGAGGCTGCCGCCGAAGGTGCCGATGGCGGTGCGCGCCCCCGACAGGATCACGATATCGTCGGACATGACTGGCCTCCCTGGATTGGTCGTCCAGACCGGCCTAGCCCGCTGCGGCCCTGACCGGCAAGCGGGACGCTGCGGCGCTAGCGGATGATCCGGCGTCTCGTGGCGAGGTCGCGCGGCGGCCGCTCACCCCTGACCAGCGACCAGATGCGAAACAGCGCCAGGGCATCGCTGCCCTGTCCGACATAGGACGACATCACCGGGACCAGGTGCGGTCTGTCCTCCGGTTTCGGTGCCGGGACGCTGTCTTCCCTGTCTCTGGTCATGTCGCCTGCCATTCCCGTCTTCCCATCTTCTCGTCTTCCCGGCGTCCCCGCCGACGACGTTCTGGCGGAAATGAGTTACCAAAATCCTAACGCGCGGGGGCAGATCGGCGCAGGTTCGGGGCGCTTGACGGCGCGCGCCCTGCAGCAGAGGCTGTCTGTTCCCGATGGAGGGTCTCGTGTCGCGTCTGTTCTGCCAGCATCGCCTTCGGACGATCCGCCTCGTCGCC
>JAMWZF010000416.1 GCA_024304875.1 Paracoccaceae bacterium | reverse complement strand
GGCCTCGGGGGCGGGCAAGTCGACGATGGTCGCGATCCTCCTGCGCCTCTACGACGCCGAGGGTGGCGTGGTCGAGATCGACGGACAGGACATCTCGAAGGTCACCCAGGAAAGTCTGCGCCGGCAGATCGGGATGGTCACGCAGGATACGGCCATGTTCAATCGGTCGGCCCGGGCGAACGTGCTTTACGGCCGCCCGGACGCAACCGAGGAGGAGATGATCGCCGCGACCGAGAAGGCGGAGGCGCATCACTTCATCCAGACCCTGCGCGACCACCAGGACCGCCAGGGCTATGAGGCGCACCTGGGCGAGCGCGGGGTGAAGCTGTCCGGCGGGCAGCGGCAGCGGATCGCGCTGGCTCGCGCCCTGCTGAAAGACGCGCCGATCCTCGTGCTGGACGAGGCGACGAGCGCGCTCGACAGCGAGGTCGAGGCCTCGATCCAGTCGGCCCTGACCCACGCGATGGAAGGCAAGACCGTCATCGCCATCGCCCACCGCCTGTCCACCCTGTCCGAGATGGACCGGATCATCGTCCTCGACGATGGCCGCATCGCCGAGGAGGGCACCCACGAGAGCCTGCTCGAGGCCGAGGGCCTCTATGCCCGCTACTGGAACCGGCAGTCCGGCGGCTTCATCGGGCAGCTTGCCGCGGAATGAGGATCGAGGCGCTGACGCTGACCGGCCAGGGCGTGGCCGAGGACGGCAGCCGTTGGCCCCGCGTGCTGCCGGGGGAAGAGATCGACGGTGAGGGCCGCATCCTAGTTCCCTCGCCGGAGCGGGTGTCTCCGCCCTGCCGGCACTTCAAGTCCTGCGGCGGCTGCGCGATGCAACACGCCTCGGACGGCTTCGTCGCCGGCTGGAAGGCCGGGATCGTCGAGAAGGCGCTCACGGCCCGGGGTATTTCCGCCCAGATAGAGACTGTTCTGACCTCGCCTCCCGATAGCCGCCGCCGGGCAAAGCTGTCCGGGCGACGTACCAGGAAGGGAGCAATCGTCGGCTTTCACGGGCGGGCGTCCGAGACCATTGCCGAGGTGCCGGACTGCCGGGTGATCACGCCCGGGTTGCGAGAGGTTCTGCCGACCCTGGAACGCATCACCGCCCGCGCGGCCAGTCGGAAGGGGGAACTCGATCTGACGGTGACAGACAGTCCCTCCGGTGTCGACCTGTCGGTGACGGGCGGACCCGAACCGGACTTCGCCGCGATCACCGACCTGACGGCCATCGCGCAGGACGCGGGCCTGTCGCGGCTGACCTGGAACGGCGAGATCGTCGTGACCCTTGCCGATCCGGTGCAGCCGATGGGGCGCGCGCAGGTCGCGCCGCCGCCGGGCGCCTTCCTGCAGGCGACGCGGCAGGGAGAAGCGGCCCTGGTCGACCATGTCCGCCGGGCCGCACACGGCGCCGGACGCGTCGTCGACCTGTTCGCGGGCTGCGGGACCTTTACCCTGCCTCTCGCGGAGACCGCCGAGGTTCATGCCGTCGAAGGCGACGGCGCGATGCTGGCGGCGCTGGACCGGGGATGGCGCATGGCCCCGGGCCTGCGCCGTGTCACGACAGAGGCGCGGGATCTCTTTCGCCGGCCGCTGATGCCGGACGAGCTCGATTTCGAGGTCGCCGTCATCGACCCGCCCCGCGCTGGTGCCGAGGCGCAGGTGCAGCAGTTCGCCGCTGCCCGGGTGTCGACGGTCGCCATGGTGTCCTGCAACCCGGTGACCTTCGCCCGCGATGTCGAGGCGCTGATTTCCGGCGGATACAGCCTTGGCCCGGTCACCGTGGTCGACCAGTTCCGCTGGTCGCCCCATGTGGAACTTTGCGCCACACTCACGTTGACGTGAGGGCGCCTCCGGCTGGATTTGCCATGATATTTCGGGTATGCCCTGTCCCGAACGGCCTCGAAAAGGCCGATGGACAGTGGGCAGAACCATGCGGTTTTTCAGATTTGCACTTCTCTTCGTCGTTCTGACGGGGCTCGCAGCCTGTTCGGCGGACAAGTTCCGGACCTACGATGGGCCGGAGGTCACTTCGGTCATCGTGTTCAAGGAGGCGCGGCAGCTGCATCTCCTTCACGGAAACCAGATCCTGCGTTCCTTCGACATCGAGATGGGCTTTGCGCCCGAGGGCCACAAGGAGAAGGAAGGCGACGGGCGGACGCCGGAGGGCGCCTACACCATCGACCGCCGCAATCCGAACAGCGCCTATCACCTGTCGATCGGGATTTCCTACCCGAACGAACAGGACCTTGCCCGGGCAGCAGAGGCCGGGGTGCGCCCCGGCGGCGACATCTTCATCCACGGCACGCCCGACAGCGTCCTGCGCCGCAAGGACTGGACCGCCGGCTGCATCGCCGTCACCAACCGCGAGATCGAGGACATCTACGCGATGGTGCAGGACGGCACACCGATCTTCATCTATCCGTAAGGACGCCTCAGCGCCGGCCGAAGGGGGTCGGCGCCTGGCTTGCCTCCGGGCGGCCCATGTCCAGCGTCCACCAGAGCTTGCCTGCCGGTTCCTGGAACCAGCCGAAGCCCATCTGCCGCGCGCCGGGATCGAGGATGATGGCCCGGGTGTCGGGCTGTGCCATCCAGGCGGCCAGCGTCTCGGTCTCTGTCTCGTATGTCTCGGAGATCGCCTCGCCGATGATCGTGCCGGTGTAGCCGACCCGCTGCGCGCGCTCGAGCGGCGACGACCCGTCCGAACCGAAATGCCAGGGCCGGTTCTGCACGCTCATGTCCCGGCTGTGCGTGGCGGCAGCGGCGT
>JAMWZF010000415.1 GCA_024304875.1 Paracoccaceae bacterium | reverse complement strand
CCCTCAGAGCCTTTCGGCGTTGACCCACTGGTTGTAGAGCGTCGCCGGCGCCTGGCTTTCCATGAAGGCGATGTCGTAGGCGTCGCGGCCCACGGCGATGATGGCCAGACCGTCCGCCTCGCACATGCCGGTGGCGTCGACGAGGTGCCAGGCGCCGTCCAGCCAGACCTGGGCCACGGCGTGGAAGTCCGGCGGCGTGACGTCCGGCCCGTAGGCCGCCGTCATCCGGGCGGGGATGCCGGCGGCGCGGACCAGCGTGCACATCAGGTGGGCGAAGTCGCGGCAGACGCCCTGCCGGCCGGCGAAGGTCTCCAGAACGTTGGTGTCGGCATCCGAGGCGCCGGGCAGGTAGGTCAGCTCGCTCTCGATCCAGTCGCGGATCGCGATGACCCGCTCGCCCCCCGGCAGGTGGCCGAAATGCCTGGTCACGTAGCCGATGAACTTGTCGGACTGGCAGTAGCGCGAGGGGCGCAGGTAGGGCGCGGCTTCGGCGGGGATCTGGTGCAGGGGCGTGGCCTCCAGGCCCTTCAGCCTGGCCTTGGGCCGGGTCACGTCGACCACGGCGCGGTAGCTCAGCTGCATCTGCGGCTGGCACGTCACCGCCCAGATGCGCTCTCCCACGCCCGCGTCCCCGGCGATGCGGGTGACCTCGGCATCGCCGATCTCGAGGTTCTCGAACTCGATCTGTTGTCCGTCGGTCCTGGCCGCCTCGATGGCGAGGAACACCGTCGTCGGCTCGGCGAGGCCGTAGTTGAGAAGCACGTCGATCTGCATGCGCATGGGGTCTCTCCGCTCGGGATGTCCGGGGGGCTGTGAGGGGGCCCCGGTCCTGCCCGCAACGTGGAGCGCGGCGGGCGGAAGTCCAAGGCAGACGCCCCTGTGCCCGAAGAGGGCAGTGAGATCAAGGCTTGCGCAGGGTCACGCAAACCTTTTGGCTACGCGGACAATGGCGGCGGGGAGAGGGGACATGGCCCGGCTACTGGTCTATTACGCCCATCCGGGCCAGAAGTTCAGCCGGGTGAACGCCCTGATGGCGGACCGGGCGCGGCGCACGGAGGGCCTGACCTTCGTCGACCTCTATGCCGACTACCCCCGCCACCGGATCGACGTGGATGCCGAGCAGGCCCGCCTGGCGGAGGCCGAGGTGATCCTCTTCCAGTTTCCGCTGTTCTGGTATTCGACCCCGTCGATCGTGAAGGAATGGCAGGACCTCGTGCTGGAGCACGGCTGGGCCTATGGCCACGGCGGAACGGCGCTGGCGGGCAAGCGGATGATGCTCGCGGTGAGTTGTGCCGGGCCCGAGGACGCCTATTCCACCGGCGGCTACCAGCATTTCCCCCTGCGCACCTTCCTTGCCCCGCTCGAGCAGACGGCGCGCCTGTGCAGGATGTCCTTCCCGGCGCCCTATGTCCTTTACGGCGCGCTCAAGGCGGCGGCGCGGGGCGAGGTCGCGCCGCATGTCGAGGGATATGCCACCCTCCTCTCCGCCATCCGCGACGACCGATATGACTGGCCCGCGGCCGAGGAGCGGCAGACCGTCCACCATGACAGCCTGCCCCTGATCCGGGCGGAGGCGGGCGCATGACCGATTTCCTGCTGCTCGCCTTCATCTTCCTCGTCGCCGGGGTGATCTCGGTCCCCCTCGCCTCGCGCCTGGGGCTGGGGTCGGTCCTCGGCTATCTCATCGCCGGCATCGCGATCTCTCCGATCCTGTTCGAGATCGGCGTCGACGTGATCGCGATCCAGCATTTCGCCGAGTTCGGCGTGGTGATGATGCTGTTCCTCGTCGGGCTGGAGCTGGAGCCGCGGATGCTCTGGGAGATGCGGGCGCGGCTCCTTGGCCTCGGCGGCTTGCAGGTTGCGGTGACGGCGGCGGCGGTGATGGGCGTCGCCATGCTGCTGGGCCAGTACTGGACCGTCGCGCTGGCCATCGGCCTCGTCATGGCGCTGTCCTCGACCGCGATTGTCCTGCAAACCCTGAACGAGAAGGGGCTCATGCGCTCGGACGGGGGGCAGGCGAGTTTCTCGGTCCTGCTGTTCCAGGACATCGCCGTGATCCCGATGCTGGCCTTCATTCCGCTGCTGGCGATGCCCGAGCTTATGGACCTTGGCGCCGCGCCCGTCACGCCGGGGACCGAGATCGTGGCCGATAGTCACGCGGTCGGCGCGGACGATCATGGCGCGGCCGAAGACCACGGCGACGGGGATCACGGCTCCGGACTGTCGCTGGTCGAGGGGCTGCCGGGCTGGCAGGTCGCCCTCGTCACCGTGGCCGCCATCGCCGCCGTCGTGCTGGGGGGCATCTACCTGACACGCCCCATCTTCCGCTTCATCGCCATGGCGGGCCTGCGCGAGCTGTTCGTCGCGACCGCCCTGATGTTCGTCGTCGGCATCGCGCTGCTGATGTCCCTCGTCGGCCTCTCCCCCGCCCTCGGCACCTTCCTTGCCGGGGTGGTGCTGGCCAACTCCGAGTACCGGCACGAGCTGGAGAGTGATATTGACCCGTTCCGGGGCCTCCTGCTCGGCCTGTTCTTCATGACGGTGGGCGCGGGGATCGACTTCGGGCTGTTGCTCGCGAACCTCGGCAGCATCCTTGGCCTGACCGCGGGGCTGATCGCGCTCAAGGTGGCGGTGCTGCTGGTTCTTGCCCGGATGTTCAAGGTGACCGGGCCCGACAAGTACCTCTTCGGCCTCGGCCTCGCGCAGGCGGGGGAGTTCGGCTTCGTCCTTCTGTCCTTCACCGTCGCGGACCAGGGGAT
>JAMWZF010000414.1 GCA_024304875.1 Paracoccaceae bacterium | reverse complement strand
TTACCGAGACCTCGGTCACCTCGAAGTCCAGCGGGTCGCTGTCGAAGCCCCATCCGAGGATGAGGAACAGCACGAGCGTCGCGTGGCCCGCGCCCGATATGACCGTGCCCGGCGTCATGGCTGGCTTACCCGTCCGTGCCGTCGAAGGTCGGCCCGCCGACGTCGGTGACAAGGCCGATGTTGTCGAAACCGGCGGCGTTGAGCGCGCCCATGACCTGCGCCACCCGGTCCCAGGCGTTGGCGCCGTCGGCGCGCAGGTAGATCTGGTCGGAGGCCCGCTCGGTCCCGATGGCGCGGAGGCGGTCGATCAGCTCGCCCGCGGCGACCTCGGTCTCCTGGATCAGGATGGCGCCGTCGGCCGTGAGGGTCACGGTCAGCGGCTCTTCCTGTTCGGTCGGCAGGGCGTTGGCCGCGGTTTCGGGCAGGTTGACGGGCACCCCGACGGTCAGGAGCGGCGCGGCGACCATGAAGATGATGAGCAGCACCAGCATCACGTCCACGAAGGGCGTGACGTTGATCTCGGCCATCGGCTGCGCGCGGGACCGGCGGCGGCGGCGCGATCCGCCCCCGCCCCCGTCGCTCTTTTTCATCACACCGGCGCCCATGTCAGCTGTCCAGCTGGCGGGAGAGGATGGTCGAGAACTCGTCGGCGAAGGCCTCGTAGCCGCCGACGATGCGGTCGCTGTCGGCGGAGAGCTTGTTGTAGAAGATCACCGCCGGAATGGCGGCGAGAAGGCCGAGACCGGTGGCCAGAAGCGCCTCGGCGATGCCCGGGGCGACGACGGCGAGGTTGGTGTTCTGCTGCTCGGCGATCTCGATGAAGGCGTTCATGATGCCCCAGACCGTGCCGAAGAGGCCGACGAAGGGCGCGGTGGAGCCCACGGTGGCGAGCACCGGCAGGCCCTTCTGGAGCTCCCCCGCCTCCTTGGCGATGGCGACATCCATGCTGCGGTCGATCCGGGCATGGGCGCCGGCGATCAGGCCGCCGTCCTCGCGGTGGGAGCGGCGCCATTCGGTCATGCCGGCGGCGAAGATGCGCTGGGAGCGTCCGGCGGGATCGGGGCCGATCTCCTCGTAGAGGCCGTCGAGCGGCTCGCCCGACCAGAAGGCCCGGTCGAAGACGGCCTGTTCGGACTTCGCCCTGCGGTATTGCAGCCACTTGTCCACGATCAGCGCCCAGCACCAGACCGAGGCGAGGATGAGAAGGATCATCACCAGTTTGACGGTGATCGTCGCGCGGGCGAAGAGCGCCCACATCGTGTAGTCGGCTGCGTGTTCCATAAGGTGCCTGTATCCGCCTAACTGATCTTGTGCCCCCGGGACCGTTTGCCGGCCTCTCGCGGGGCGCTGCCCTCGATATGGGACGTCTTACCGCATCGGGAACCGGAAAGAAACGGTTTCGGCAAGGGGGCGCCGATCACATCGGCGGCACGCCCGCCCGGTCAGCCTTTCAGCGCCGCCCGCACCGCCGCGGGCAGGCGCACCGGCCGGCCTTCGGGCGTCATCGCGCAGACCCAGACGGTGGCGCGGAACAGGGTCTGCTCGCCGCGGACCACTGCCTGTTCGAACCGCCACCGCGCCCCTTCGGCCGCGTGGGTCGTCACTACCTCCAGCCGGTCGCCGAGGCGGGCGGCGCCGAGGTAGTCCGCCTCCACCCGGGTGACGGCGAAGACCACGCCCTCGGCGCGCATGGCGTTCTGGTCGACGCCCATCTGCTCCACGAGGTCCGATCGCCCCCGCTCGATGTAGCGCAGGTAGTTGGCGTAGTAGACGATGCCGGCCATGTCGGTGTCCTCGTAGAACACCCGGACGGGGAGGCGGTGCGCGTCGGTCATGACGTCAGGCTTTGACACGAAGCGGCCGCGGGCGCAATTTGCGGCATCGGTCAGAAGGACGCGCACATGCCCGACAAGGTCAAAGGCCCCGCCTCCTATTTCCCCTCGATCGAGGCCAAGTACGGCCAGCCGGTGCAGCACTGGCTGGACCTGATCGCGGCGCGGGGGGAGGAGAAGCACATGGAGGCCGTCGCCTGGCTGAAGGCCGAGCATGGCCTCGGCCACGGCCATGCCAACGCGCTGGTCGCCCATGCCCGGGCGGCGCGGGCCTAGCCGGGCGGCGTCATCCGCGCGGCGAGCCGGAGGGCGTGCGAGGGGTCGGTCGCGACGGCGGGCAGGACCGGGTCGTAGGCGGCGCGGATCACGCCCGCGATCTCGGGCCGCAGGACGGCGTGGCCCTGCGCAAGGGCCAGGGATGAGGCGCCGGTGAAGGCGGTGTCGGACCACAGCAGGATCACCTGGACCGCGTTCGACAGGGCCAGCGTCTCGGCCGGGACCTGCGCCAAATCGTCGTCCATCCGGAAGAAACAGACGCAGGCCCGGATCGCGCCGCCTTCGTCGAAGCGGAAGACCCGGTACTGGTTCGCCCCCGCCTGCGACAGGCGCGCCACGAGGGGGCCGAGGCCCTCGACCAGGCGGTCGAGGTCCGGGACCTGCAGAAGTTCGTCCCAGTCGCGGACGAAGAACATCATCAGGTTGGACCCAAGTTCGGGGTCGACCTCGGCCATCCGATGCCCCGCCAGCTGGCAAACCGCCTCGAGCGCGCCCTTGAGGGTGCCGAGCGTGGCGTCCTCCACCCCGAAGGCCACCGGCGCGATCGGCCGGCCCCAGCGGGCGCACAGGTAGGTCCCGTCCGAGCGGGTGAAGAGCGGGGCGATCTGGTCGGGGTCGGTCATGGGGGGGCCGGGTAGCACCTGCGGCAGGC
>JAMWZF010000413.1 GCA_024304875.1 Paracoccaceae bacterium | reverse complement strand
CCAGAAGATGGAGTTCATCGTGGCGTCGACGGCCGCGCGGCTGGGCGAGGACCTGATCGGCGCGACCCGGCGGGACCTGCGGCGGCTGGGCCGCAAGTACGCGGACCAGCTGCCCGAGGAATACCAGGGCCTCGCCGCGCTCGCCCGCTGGGCCGAAGGCGGCGGCGACTGGCCCCGCATTGCGGCCGACCACCCGGCCTATTTCTACGCCCTGCGCGCCGCCGACGTGCCCGACGCCGACCTCGTCAACATGCTCCTGGCCGAACTCACGCCCCTCGACGTCCGCCAGCTTTTCATCTGCCACAAGGAGGCCTTCTACCGTGCCTACGCCCAGTGGCCGGAAGAGAAACAAGCCTATGTCGCCGACTTCCTCGCCACCGAATACCAGGTGGACAAGGCGGGGACGCGGGCGGCACTTTACGGGCACGAACCGGCCATGGAGGAGCCGCAGGTGTCCAAACCCGCCACCGCACAGGTCAGCGACCGGATGATCGACCTCGTCGGACCGTGGGGTCCGATCCGGAGGCGCGACGGATGAATTTCCTGCGCCTCGTGCTCTTCGGCTACCTCGCCCTGACGGTCGTCTATATCTGCGTCAGCCTCTATTCCCGCTCCGTCCGGCGCGAGAAGCTCGAGGACCGATGGACCGAGGCGCACCCCGGATCGGGTGACATGGTGGCCCGCAAGGCCTATGTGGAGCAGGGGATGGCGCAGTATCATTCGTCGCTGCGCAAGCGGCTGATATTGCTCGTCTACGTGGTGCCGACCGTTGTGGTGGGTGTCATCATGTACATGATCAACTGAAAGGCGCCGCAATGCGCAACCTCCGCCGGGCCGTCCGCATCACCCTCTTCCTGATCCTCGGCCTCTGGCTGCATTACGTGCTGCCGGGGCAGGACGTGGCGCGGATCACGGGGACCGAGATCATCCGGACCGACTTCACATCCGTGAACCGGATCTTCTACGCCCAGGCCGACGCCGGCGCGTCCGAGCTGGAAACGCGGGACCTCCGCCTCATCAACACCCAGCGCAAGCGGACCTACCTGTTTGGCCTGATCCGGGGCGGCGAGCAGACGATGGTCTACCGCAACGAGGACACCGGCTGGATCTATCCGCCCTATTTCAAGTTCGATTCGTCCGATTTGCAGGCCGAGGCGCAGGATGCGCAGTCCACCGCTGCCAACCCCGAATGGGTGGTCATCACCCACTACGGCTGGCGCATCCGCTGGCTGACCGTCTTTCCCAACGCGGTGTCGATCCGCCCCGTGGACGGCCCCGACTACCGCCCGATCCCCTGGTTCAACATCGGCTTCTTCGTGTTCCTGATCGTCGCGGGCCTCTTCGTCCGGGCCATGTGGCGCCAGTTCCGCGAGCGGACCCTGGAGCCGATCGGAGAGCGCGTGGACGACCGGATCGACCGGACCAGCGCGACCATCGCCGAGCGCCGGGGCCGGGTGCGGCGCTGGCTGGATAGCTGGAAATCGAAGCGGTAGGGGCCGCAAGATCCGTCAGGCGCAGGGGCGGCGGACGTGCCAGCCTTCGGCCCCAAGGAGGATCATGCGATGGTCAGGATCACGGGTAGCAAGGACTGCGGCAACTCGCCGAAGAATGCCTTCGTTCAGGACGTGGCCGTCGCCCTGGAATCCGGCGAGCGGCCCGAGGGCATGTTCGCCGATGGCATCAACCTGCCCAGGCGGGACCAGCCCGAGGAAATCGCCATCGACCACGCGATCGCGCACGGCAAGGTCGGCGCGGCCAGTGGCGTGTCGCGGATGCCGGGCGGCGCGGAGCGGCGGTTTGCCTACGTCGTCGAGTTCACATCCGCCAAGGCGGCGCAGGTCGCACGGGTCGAGGCCTACGGCTGAGGCTCACTCGCCGTAGGGGATCCACACGGTCTTGCACTCGGTCGCCGCGTCCAGAACAGCGGCGTCGGTGATCTCCACCCCACGCCCGTGGTTCACCCAGGTCCGCTTGAGGTTCCCCGCGGCCTTGGCCTCGATCACCTTCGAATGGTCCTCGTGCGCATGGCACCAGACCGCGTCGAGGTCGGCGTGCGCGGCCATGTGGGACACGATATCCGCCGCTGATCCGGTGAGGATGTTCACCACCCCCGCGGGTACGTCCGATGTCTCGAGAACCTGGAAAAAGTCCGTGGCCGCGAGGGGATAGGCCTCGGAGGCCAAGAGGGTGATCCGATTGCCCATGGCGATGGCGGGAGCCATGAGCGACACGAATCCCTCCAAAGGCCGGTCGTCAGGGCAGATCGCGCCGATCTTGCCGACCGGGGTCCGCAGGGCGAGCGCCAGCCCCCGCATCGGCACCGCCCGAGTCTCGCCGCTGAAATTGTCCGCCCAGGCGGCGGCGGCGAAGAGGCGGCGGATCGAGGCCTCGACCTCGGCCTTGCCGCCCTTGCCCACCATGCCGTCGATCCGCGCGGCGAAGTCCTCCGCCCGCGCCGACAGGTTCTCGGCGATGAAATAGAGGATCTGCGCCCGCAGGTGCGGCGTCGTCTTCGCCCAGCCCGCGGCGGCGTTCATCGCCTCGACCGCGTTCCGCAGGTCCTTGCGGTTCGCGAGGCTGGCATGGCCGACCAGGGCACCCTTGGGTCCGTAGACCGGCCGGGAATAGCCGCCGTCGGGCCGGGCCTGCTTGCCGCCGATGTAGAGCTTTGCCGTCCGGTCGATGGCGTCCGAAGGCGCGCCCTCGCCGGTCAGCGGGGCGATGGGTTTCAGGGCCTTCGCGGACCCCTTGGCCTTCGTGTAGG
>JAMWZF010000412.1 GCA_024304875.1 Paracoccaceae bacterium | reverse complement strand
CCGCCGGGGTCCAGCCGGGGGCGTTCTGCACGTAGCCCCGCGGATCGCCGTAAAGCAGGCCGCCGAAGACCTCGCCCACGATGGTGCTGCCGACGTTGCCCAGCATCCGGCCGGCATTGTCACCGGGCAGGATGGCGGATTCCTTGAGGATGTAGTGCCAGAGGATGTCCTCGTGCGGATCGCCGATCGCATGGGGAGCGAAGCCCATCGCCCGCGCCACGTCCGATCCCTTCGGCATTTCCATCCGCCAGCTGCGCAGAAGGTTGAGCGTGGCCAGCAGGTTCGGCCTGCCCGGTCCCTCGGGGATCTTGGACACCGCGGACGACAGCTTGGGGTCGATCCGCCGGGCCGGTTGCGGGAAGGGGCCCTGGGACGAGCGCATCCTGAAGTACCAGTCCCACTGCACCGTGTGCCGGTGCGCGAAGAACCGGAAGCCCGAGAGGTCGTGTCCGCCCGCCGCCGCCGGATCGAAGATCGGCAGTTCGACCCCGAAGCCGAGGCCGACGTCCTGGTTCAGGTTCACCTGGTACCCCGGCCGGATCAGGGAATGACCGAAGCGGTAGGCCGAGACCGAGAATTCGACCGGCATGAAGGGCTGGTTCTCCCACCGGTAGAAGCGGGCGCCGTTGACGAACTTGCCCCCTTCGAGGCGCAGGATCTCCTCCCAGATCTCGTCCTTGATCAGGCGCCTGACGAAGTCGTTCCAGACCACGTACTGATAGAACCAGCGGACGATCCTCTGGGCGTCCTGGAACGTCTCGCCGTCCATCTCGAAATGGGCGGAGCGGTCTTCCGGGTCCTGGCCCATCAGCTGGCCGTAGACCGCGTTGTGAAGGCGCAGCATCGCCAGCTGGAACTGGCTGACGATGACGTTCTCGTCGTTGCGCATGTCCCCGATCAGGGCCCGGCCCTGGACGTTGCGGGGAAGGTCGGGTTCGTTCGATCCCTCGACGGGGTTGCCGTCGATATCGCGCTGGACACTGCCGATCAGGAACATGCCGCCACGGTTCGCGTCGTACATGAAGGGTTCGTCCGAGGGTCCCTCGCCATAAAGGCAGTCGAGGTCGAGCCGGGGCGTGCGGAAGTTGTTCAGCTTGTCCGGATCGTTCAGCCTCTGGAGCGAGGAGGTCGGATCGAAGGTGATGTCGTGATCCACGAACTGACCGAAGTAGGTATAGCCCGCGGGCAGGTTGGCGTTGTCGAGGTCGTCCTCTCCGTTTTCGGCCATCGCGCTGGCCGCAAAGGCGCGGATGTCGGCCTCGATCTGTTCGGGCGTGCTGCCCGGCGGACACCAGGGCGGAAGGTTGCGGAACATCCGCCCGAAGGAGCCCTTGTAGAGCGACGATCTCGGAACATGGATCGTGCGGTCGTGATATGATGAACGTGACATGAAAAGTCTCCAAGAATGAGCCAGTGTTGGCGATGAGACTGTCCGTACCGTTAGCTTTCCCCTGCGGCACCTTACGCCCGCGGGGCCCGTCGGCGTCAGTGAGGGAATCCCGACCTCGGGGCGGGCCTGGGCCCGCCTTACGGCCCCGGCGGCAGGCCGAGTGCCGCATCCACATCGGCCTGGTGCGCGTCGAGCGCGGCCTGCAGGTCGGCGAGAAGGGCGGCGCGGGTCGCAGCGTCCGCCCGCCGGGGGACCGTGTGCTCCCACCGCCGGACCGAGACCCGGCCGCGGCCGAAGGGGCGCGGGATCAGCATGTTGTCCCAGCTGTCGAGACGTCGCTGCCGGGTACTGGCGAAGGCATAGAGGAAGACCGGCACGCCCGTCACCCGGGCCCATTCCAGCGGCGCGGCTTTCAGTTCCCGTGCGGGACCCTTGGGCCCGTCCCCCGTCAGGCCGACGGAGTCGCCGGCCTTGAGGCGGCGCAACACTTCGCGGGTCGCGGCCGCACCGGCTGCCTTGGCCGGCACGCCGACGCCCAGCATCCCGAATCGGGTCTGCATCGCCGCCGCCAGCCGACCGGCAGGAGAGGGGTCGCGCAGGGTGACGAAGCCGGTGACGGGCTCGAGGTGCGCCGGCGCCATGAACAGGCGCGAATGCCACATCAGCAACATGACCGGTCCGTCGTCCAGAGCGGCCCGCAACGCGTCGAACCCGTCGTGCTCGTACTTCGTGGTGCGCAGGCACAGGCGGGCGTAGCCGGCCGTCAACCGGGCCAGCAGACCCATCAGCGCCCTTGAATTCTCGATCCTGCGCCGCAGCGGATGCATCGCCTCTCCCCGATCCGTTCCGCTGGTTTGCCCGCAATCGCCGCCAAGGCCAACCCCGCCCTTGCCAGCCCGGCGGCAAGACGTTATCTCGCAAGCCGGCCTTAGGGGTATAGCTCAGTTGGTAGAGCATCGGTCTCCAAAACCGAGGGTCGCGGGTTCAAGTCCTGCTGCCCCTGCCAGGCCTTCACCGATCCTGCATTGACCGCATGCGCATCACGTTTCGGCCGAGGAAGAGGTCGCGCCCCGGGCGATCGACCCGTGATCGGGTGCCGATGGCCCGGCACGGCGCGCCGGCCAGGCCGCGCGGTCGTGACCCCGCGCCGCAGCGGACGGGGTTGATTCCCCTCCGCGCTCTCCGTATCTGAGCCGAACACTTGCCCGACCGGAGAGCCCGATGGCCCGCACCAACCCCGTCCAGTTCATCAACCAGGTCCGCGCCGAGGTGGCCAAGGTCGTCTGGCCGACCCGCCGCGAGGTGCTCCTGACCACGGCGATGGTGTTCCTGCTGGCCGGTTTCGCGGCGCTGTTCTTCAGCCTTGTCGACATGCTGATCCGCTGG
>JAMWZF010000411.1 GCA_024304875.1 Paracoccaceae bacterium | reverse complement strand
TTCACCCGTATGATCCAAGGCGCCGCCGCCGCGCTGGCGCTGACCGGCCTGACCGCCGCACCCGCCGCAGCCGACCTGGCCGACATCCTCTCCGAAGGGACCATCAGCATCGGAGTGCCCGAGGACTTCCCGCCCTTCGGCTCCCTCGGAATGTCCGGCGAGTACGAAGGCTACGACGTCTCGGTCGCCAACATGATCGCCGAGGCGCTGGGGGTCGAACTGGACCTCGTGCCCATCGCCTCGGACCAGCGCATCCCCTACCTCGAGACCGACCGCGTCGACCTCGTCATCTCCTCGATGGGGGCCAACCCCGAGCGGGCCAAGTCGATCTGGTTCTCGTCGGCCTACGCGCCCTTCTACTCCGGCGCCTTCGCGGCGGAAGACCTCGACATCTCCTCGGTCGAGGACCTGAGCGGCTATTCGGTCGGCCTCACCGGCGGCACGCTCGAGGACCTGGCCCTGACCGAGATGATGGGCGAGGACGCCGACATCATCCGCTTCGGCGACAACGCCGCGACGCTGGCGGCCTATGTCTCGGGGCAGGTGGACGTGCTGGTCACCGGCAACGTCGTCGCCGCCTCGCTGGGCGAGACGAACCCCGACCTCAGCGTGGAGTCCAAGTTCATCCTGCAGAACTCGCCCTGCTTCATCGGGATCAAGATGGGCAACATCGACCTGCTGCAATGGACCAACGTCTTCATCCTGACCAACACGCTGAACGGAGAACTCGACGCGCTCAGCCAGGAATGGTTCGGCCAGCCCCTGCCGCCGCTGCCGGCGCTCTGATGACCGAGGGGGGCGGCGCCGGCCGCCCCTTGCCTCCCATCCCGGGGACAGCACTTGACCTCCCCGGGTCGTCTGGACGGAGCGACGTCACGACCTGGCAGGCACGGTCGTCTCCGGCGGGATTGACTTCAAACGGTACGCCAGCTGGGGCCGCGTCAGTCCAAGCATCCGGGCGGTCGCGGCCACCCTTGGGTCCCCTTCGGCGAAAGCGCCGCGATCAAGCACCTGGCCTTCGACATCCGCACCAACTCGGCCGCGAACATCCTCTGGGTCAAGGGCGGCGGCGTGATCGGCACGCACAAGCACCGAGGCGTGGTCTCTGCGGTGACGCTGGAAGGATCCTGGGGCTACCACGAATACGACTGGGTGGCCCGCCCCGGCGACTTCGTCTACGAGCTGCCCGGCACGGCCCACACGCTCTATTCCGACGACCCCAACGGCATGAAGGCGCTGTTCTGGCTGAACGGCGCGATCGAGTTCTACGACGAGAACGCGAATTACGATTTCACCGCCGACGTCTTCTGGTTCATCGACCACTACGTCACCTACTGCGAAGCCAACGGCATCGAGATCAACAAGGACATGTTCATCTGATCGCAGGATCGGACGGACGACAGGGGGAGAAGCCGATGTCCTTGCAGGAGATGTTCGACGTGGCCGGCAAGTCGGTGATCGTCACCGGCGGCGCCTCCGGCATCGGGCGGGCCTATGCCGAGATCATGGCCGAGATGGGGGCGCAGGTCCGCATCCTCGACATGGATGCGGGCGGGCTCGAACGGACGGTGTCCGAGATCGCGGAGAAGGGCTGGACCGGCACGGTCTCGGGCGCGCCTCTGGACGTGAGCGACCGTGCCGCGCTGGCCGCGGCCTTCGACGCCGTGGCGGAGGAGCGGGGCCGGATCGACGTGGTCTTCGCCAATGCCGGGGTCGATGCCGGGCCGGGGTTCCTGTCGCCCGAGGGCGAGCGGATCCCCGAGGCCCAGATCGACACCCTGCCCGAAGAGCAATGGGACCGGGTCATCGACGTGAACCTCACGGGCGTCTTCATGACCATCCGCAACGCGGCGCGGCACATGAAGCAGACGGGCGGCGGTCGGATCATCGTGACCTCCTCCGTGGCGGCGCGGGTGAACGAGACCATCGTCGGCACCGCCTACATGCCCGCCAAGGCGGGAGTCGATCACCTTGTACGCAACGCGGCAATGGAGCTGGCGGCGCACGGGATCTGCGTCAACTGCATTTCGCCGGGCCCCTTCATCACCAACATCGCGGGCGGGCGGCTCAAGAACGCCGCCGACCGCGCAGCCTTCGAGGCGCAGGGCATCCTGCTGGGCGGCCTCTATGCCCAATACGCGCTCGGCATGGCGCTGATGTTCGGGGTGATGAAGATTGTTAACGTCACGCACGGCGACCTGGTGATCCTCCTCGCGCTGATCGGCATTTCATTGGCGAACCTCACCGGAATCGGCCCCTGGGCCGTGCTGGCGACGCTGGTGCCTGTGGGCGCCGCCATCGGCTGGCTCCTGCAACGGGCGATGCTCAACCGGGTGGTGGGGGACGACCCGCTCCCGTCGCTTATCGCCACCTTCGGCCTCTCCATCGCGCTGCAGAACGCGATGCTGGTGATCTGGTCGGCCGACACGAGATCCTTGCCAGGCGGCGGCATCCAGCAGGCCTCGGTCGAGATCGGGCCGCTCTACGTCGGCGTCCTGCCGGTGATCGTGCTGATCTGCGCCACGCTCCTGACCGGCGGTCTGGACGCGGTGCTGCGCTTCACCCGCTATGGGCGGTCGCTCAGGGCAGCCTCCGCGGACGTGGAGGCGGCGGCCATGGTCGGCGTGAATCCCAAGCGGGTCTATGCCACCGCAACGGCCATCGCGGTCGGCATCCTCGGCCTCGCCGCGACCTTCCAGGCCCTGCGCTCCACGGTCGCTCCGGCGGACGGGCCGTTCCAGCTGATCTATGCGTTCGAGGCGGTGATCATCGGCGGGCT
>JAMWZF010000410.1 GCA_024304875.1 Paracoccaceae bacterium | reverse complement strand
GATCGGCGCTATCCTGACGCCCACATGACATGCCCTTCCCATGTGCGTGAGCGCACTGTAGCAGGCCTCGCCACGGGCATGTCGTTCATTATATCGTAACACATGACGACGACAGATCACTTGAACCGGTCTGATAGCGCCACCACATACATGTTAAACCTCATAACATGGGAGGGACAGACATGAGCACCTATGCAAATCTTCCGGCCCCCTCGCCGGAACAGGGCCTGAACCGCTACCTTCAGGAAATCCGTCGCTTCCCGATGCTGGAGCCGGAAGAGGAATACATGCTGGCCAAGCGCTGGGTGGACCACGAGGACACCGGCGCGGCGCACAAGCTGGTGACGTCGCACCTTCGCCTCGCCGCCAAGATCGCCATGGGCTACCGCGGCTACGGCCTGCCCCAGGCCGAGGTCATCTCCGAGGCCAACGTCGGCCTGATGCAGGCGGTGAAACGCTTCGATCCCGAGAAGGGCTTCCGCCTCGCGACCTACGCGATGTGGTGGATCCGCGCCTCGATCCAGGAATACATCCTGCGGTCCTGGTCCCTCGTGAAGCTGGGCACGACCAGCGCGCAGAAGAAGCTCTTCTTCAACCTGCGCAAGGCCAAGGCCCGAATCGGCGCGCTCGAGGACGGCGACCTGCGGCCCGAGAACGTCGCCCAGATCGCCAACGACCTCGGCGTGACCGAGGACGAGGTCATCTCGATGAACCGCCGCCTGTCGGGCGGGGATGCCAGCCTCAACGCCCAGGTCGGCAGCGCCGAGGGCGACAGCTCGACCCAGTGGCAGGACTGGCTGGAGGACGAGGACGCCGACCAGGCCACCGCCTACGAGGAGCAGGACGAGCTGACCCAGCGCCGCGCCCTCCTGGCCGAGGCGATGGAGGTCCTCAACGACCGCGAGCGGGACATCCTGACCGAGCGGCGGCTGAACGACGAGACGGTGACGCTCGAGGATCTCTCCGGAAAGTACGACGTCAGCCGCGAGCGGATCCGCCAGATCGAGGTCCGCGCCTTCGAGAAGCTGCAGAAGCGGATGCAGGAACTGGCGAAGGAAAAGGGCATGCTCGCCACGGTCTGAAGCCGGCGCGACTGCCCGATGAGACGACTGGCGGGCCGGGGTCCGCCTTGCGGGAGCGATCTTCGCAAGGCAGAGCCCGGCCCGCAGCGCGTCCGGGGGCTCTGCCCCCGTCGCCTTGCGGCGACTCCCCCGAGGTATTTGAGGGCGAAAAGAGGAGGGGGCGCGGCGCGCCGATCATCGGCCCTTGTGCGGACGCTCCGCGGCTCTAGGGTTGCGAGCGCTAACAAGGGGAGAGACAGACATGGCCGATCCGATCCGCTGGGGGGTGCTGGGCGCCTCGAACTTCGCCGCCACCCAGATGGCTCCGGCCATCCACGCCGCCCGCGGGGCCGAACTGGCGGCGCTGGGCACCACCAGCCCGGGCAAGGCGAACCGCTTCGACTTCTGCCCCGGCCTCAAGGTTCACGGCGACTACGACGCCCTGCTGGCCGACCCCGGGATCGACGCGGTCTACATTCCGCTGCCCAACCATTTGCACGTCGACTGGACCCTCAAGGCGCTGGACGCGGGCAAGCATGTCCTTTGCGAAAAGCCCCTGGCCATGACCGCGGCGGAGTTCGATCAGGTCACCGCCCGGCGCGACGCGACCGGCCTCCTGGCTGCCGAGGCCTTCATGATCGTCCACCACCCGCAGTTCATCCGCGCCAGGCAGCTCTACAACGAAGGGGCCATCGGCGCCCTGGTCCGGGTCGACTGCGTCTTCTCCTACGACAACCGGGACGAGGGCAACATCCGTAACAAGCCCGAAACCGGGGGCGGGGCGCTGGCCGACATCGGTGTCTACGCCTTCGGCGCCGCGCGCTTCGTCACCGGGCAAGAGCCGACCGAGATCACCCATGCCGACATCCGCGAGCAGAACGGCGTCGACGTCTACGCCGAGGTGAACGCCACCTTCCCGTCGTTCCTTTATTCCGGCACCGTCTCCATGCGCATGTTCCCCCGGCAGGAGATCACCTTCCACGGCGAAGAGGGGGTCATGCGCCTGACGTGTCCCTTCAACGCGAACGTCTTCGGCGAGGCCCGGCTGGAGCTGACGGGCAAGGACCCGATGCGCGTGACCACCGAGCGCTGGCCGGGGGTGAATCACTACGTGAAGCAAGTCGAGAATTTCTGCGCCGCGGTCCGCCGAGAGGCCGAGTATCCCTGTCCGCTGGAGTTTTCCCGCGGAACGCAGGAGATGATCGACCGGGTCCGGGCCAGGGCAGGCAGCTGACCCTTTGATATCGGACACGCGCGCCGTTATCCTCGGCGCAGGGTTTTTGCGGGCGTGAGGGCTGGCCAATGACCGACGATCGGAACGAACAGCGCTTCGAGGGCCGGATGCACGGGCCCCAGGACGCGCCCGAGAAGGACGGCCTGGCGATGCGCCTTGTCTACATGGTCCTGATCGCGGTCATGCTGTCCCTCGCCAGCACGATCCTGACGGCCCTGACGGTGATCCAGTTCGTCGTCATGCTTCTGTCGAAGGGCGAGCCGAACGAGCGCCTTGCCGAGTTCGGCACCGACCTCGGCATCTGGATCGCCAAGGCCGCCCGCTACCAGACCGCCGCCAGCCAGGTGAAGCCCTGGCCCTGGACCGAGCTGGACTGACCGGGCCGGGGTGACGGGCCGGGGGCGACGCCCATGCGCATGACACCCCGGCAGGGGCGCCGCGCCGCGGCCTTCGCGGCGGGGGCCGCGCTGATGGTCGTTGTCCTGCTGGTC
>JAMWZF010000041.1 GCA_024304875.1 Paracoccaceae bacterium | reverse complement strand
CCCCGCCCCGCAAGAACGCGGGCGAACCGCGCAATTTGGCCGCATGAGGGTCCGCATTTGATTATTTATCCGGCGCACCGTACAGATGTATCAAGATGTCTAGCCATCTCAAGCGTCTTCTGACAAGGAACGACCCCGGATGATGGATGCTGCGGCGAGGGGTGCTTCGGCCCTCCGCGTGACGGGATGGACGACCGCAGCATCATGCCCTTAAGGACCTCGCGGCGGCCCTACATGAGTCGCTGTCGGCTTGAGTAACGATGAGACCAAGGATGGACGACCGATGAATCTGCCAGCCCTGCGCCAGGATGGGCCGACCCCGCTCTGGCTCCAGCTGAAACACGCACTGCGCGACCAGATCACCTTCCACCTCGCTCCCGGGGCGCGGATCCCCTCGGAATCGGAGCTCTGCAAGCATTACGGCCTGTCCCGGATGACGGTCCGCCAGGCGATCACCGCGCTCGTCAACGAAGGCCTGCTCGGCCGGCAGCAGGGGCGCGGCACCTTCGTGCTTTCGGCCCGGCTGTCGATCCCGCCCCGCGCCCATGTCCATTTCCTCGACGACGGCTTCGAGGCCGGCGACGGCGTCTCGGTCCGGCTCGACGACACCGCGCTTGAGCCGCCGCCGCGCTGGATCCGTGAAAGGCTGGGCATGGGCGAGGCCGAGCGCGCCCATAAGGTCCGCCTCAACCTCGTCGAGGAGGCCAGCACCGACGAGGTCCTCGCCTCGCGCACGATCTACATCCCCGAGCATGTCGCGCCGAGCCTGCAGGAGTTGGAGCTGACCACGCCGGTGCACCGGATCCTTGAGGACAGCTACGACCTAATGCCCTCCATGGCCGAAGAGACAATGCGCCTGATCCGGGCCGACCCGCTGCGGGCCGAGTTGCTGAGGATCGATCCGGGCAAGGCCCTGATCCTCGTGGAGCGGGTCGTGTTTCTCGCCAGCGGCGAGCCGGTCGAATACGCCCGGACCTACTACCGTGCCGAACGGTACCGGTTCGAGCACAAGCTGGTCCGGCCAGACACTGCCGAGGTGGGCGATCAGGATCTGGGCGAGCGCCGGCACCGGGTCGGCGAGATCGAGCCCGCGCCGAACCCGGCGGAATAGAAGCCGGATCAGCCGCCCGTCAGGCCCGCCCGGATCAGGCTGACAGAGATTACGAAGAGCGCCACCTCGACGATGCGGAAGAACAGCGCTTCCGGCAGCAGCCGCGTCGCGTGGTAGCCGATCCAGGTCCCGGCCAGGGCGACGGGCGCGAGCAGCACCACGGTCCTTGCATCGCCCCAATCCATCAGCCCGAGGGCGAAGTAGGGTGGTACCTTCATCCAGTTGATCACGGCAAAGAGGATGGTCGAGGTGCCGGCGAACGTCATCTTGGGCAGCTTCTGCGGCAGCGCGTAGAGC
This sequence comes from Paracoccaceae bacterium, assembly GCA_024304875.1. Taxonomy (GTDB): domain Bacteria; phylum Pseudomonadota; class Alphaproteobacteria; order Rhodobacterales; family Rhodobacteraceae; genus JAMWZF01. Next base: position 12,408 of record JAMWZF010000041.1, on the reverse strand, counting down.
TGGAAGGCCGGTCCGCCGGCGTGACTGACGAAGCTCGTGAAGCCCGAGATGCTGCCCCAGAACAGTCCGCGGGGGACGTCCGCCGGCCGCGCCTCGGTCCGCCCCGCGATCTGGCCCCAAAGTCGCATGATTAGGAATGACAGCCCAGTGCAGCCGATGACGACGCGCACCGCATCCTCGCTCACCCGGTCCGCCAGGACGTAGCCCACCACGATCCCGATCAGCGCCGCCGGGATAAGGATCGCCAGGTTCCTGCGCGAGAAGGACCGCCGGTAGATGTAGATGCCGAAGACATCGCTGATTAGGTAGACGGGGAGCAACAGCGCCGCGGCCATCATCGGCGACATCACCAGCGACATGGCCGGCACGCTCAGCATCGCGACCATGGGCAGGCCGCCCTTGCCCGCGCCCACGAGAAAGGCCGCGACCAGCGAGATGGTCCAGAAGGTATCAAGGAATAGCACAAGCAAGTTCCTATTCAAAGAGAGCCGCAGTTGGCACTCGCAAGACGACCTGCGTCCCCTTTGCTCTTGCGAGAGCTTTCTATGGCACTCACGTATTTGGTGTCAGGGGCCTATCGCCAAGCGATGCCTCGCCGACCCAGTGCGCTCAGTCCCACCGCAGCCAGAATGATCGATCCCACAAGGACTTCGCGAACGTAGCTGTCGACACGCATTTGCGTCAGGCCATTGTCCAGAACGCCCAACACCAACACCCCCGCCAAAGTAGCGAGAACCCTTGGCTGGCCGTCCCTGGTCAATGTCATCCCCAGGAATACCGCCGCGATAGCCGTCAACATCAGACCGTCCCCCTGGGTCGGGTTCGCCGAGGCAACGCGGCTTGCGTACATTAGCCCGGCCAGGGCCGAGCCGACACCAGTAAAGGCGAAGGCCGTCAGGCGCAGAGGTCGGACCGCAACACCGGCAAGCCGTGCAGCCTCGGAATTGCCGCCGATGGCATAGAGTCGCCGCCCGTAACTTGTCTGCTCCAGGACGACCCAGATCAGCAGGACCACCACGGCCGCTACAATCACTAGGTTGGGTAGGACAATAATCCGGTCCTCAACAGCTCCGATCGGCGGCCCTCCACGGGCGAAGTCACCGAAGGCCGCCGGGATGTCGCGGCCGAAGATCGTCCGACCGTCGCTGATGAGGAAGGCCAGCCCACTGAAGATGGTCAGCGTCGCCAGCGTGGCGACAAAGGGGAGGATGCCGACGATGCTGACGACGATGCCGTTGAACAGCCCGCCGATAAGCCCAACCGCAAGAGCCGCGGCAACCGCGGCGGGGATCGGCCAGCCCTGTAGGAAGAGCGTCGCGACGACGACGCCGGACAGCGACGCCATAGATCCGACGGAAAGGTCGAAATCTCCCATCACCATGACCACGGTCATGGTCGCAGCCACCACCGCCAACATGCTCACCTGCTGCGATATGTTCAGCCAGTTCTGGAGGGTCAGGAAGGTCTGCGGCAGATTGATCGCGAAGAAAGCCACAACCGCAACCATGCCCACCAGGCCACCGAACCGCCGGATCAGCCAGATCATGCGACACCTTCCTCTTCTTCCAGATGATAGAACCGGGCCAGCAGGGCGGCCTCGGTCAGGCCCTCCGCCTCCAGCGTCTCGGCCAGCCGTCCGTCCCGCATCACCGCGATGCGGTCGGACAGCCCGATGAGCTCTGGCAGGTCCGAAGAGGCCATGACGATAGCGAGGCCGTCATCGCTGAGCCGCCGGATGAGGCGGTAGATCTCGGACCGCGCGCCGATGTCGACGCCGCGCGTAGGCTCGTCCAGCAGCAGCACCTTTGGGTTTCCCGCCAGCGCCCTCGCGAACAGCACTTTCTGCTGGTTGCCGCCGGACAGTTCGGCGCAGGATTGGGAGACCGACGCCGCCTTGAGACGGACCGACCGGCCGATCTCTTCCGTCAGTCTGCGTTGCCTCCGCTTATTCAGGAACAGGCGTGCGCGCGTTAAGGCGGACAGGTGCGGAAGGGTTACATTCTCGGTGATCGCGCGGCCCAGGAGCAGACCCTCGGACCGACGCTCGCGCGGGACGTAGGAAATGCCCTGACGCCAAGCTCGCGACGGAGAGGAGCCGACCTTGGTGCCATCGACGCTGACGCGACCGGACGTGATCGCGACGCCTCCGCCGATAGCGCGCAGCAGCGCACCCCGTCCGGAGCCAGCAACACCTGCAACGCCAAGGATTTGGCCGGCCCGCACCTCGAAGTTCGCCGACCTAAGGCCGCGCGCGCTCAACCCCTCGGCCTTCAGAACGATCGGGCCCGACCCTGCTGTCCTGCGGTCCGGAAAAAGATTGCCGACATCTCGGCCGGTCATTTCTTCGATGATCCGCTGCTGGCCCGTCTCCGATATGGGCCGGGTCGAGACCTTCCGCCCATCTCGCAGGACCGTCACCCGGCGCGAAAGTCGCAGCACCTCGGGCATCCGGTGCGACACGTAGAGCACTCCGGCGCCCTGCCCGACCAGACCGTGGATCACGTCAAAAAGCCTTTCCGATTCCGCGTTGGTCAGTGCGGCTGTTGGTTCGTCCATGACATAGAGCCACGGAGGGCGGTCCCCTCCTCCGATCAGGGTGGCCGCGATCCGCACCAGCATTTGATCGCCGGGGCCGAGGTCGGTCATCGGATGAGACGGGTCGAGGCGTTCAAGGCCGAGCCGGGCCAGAGCGGCGGCAGCGGCGCCGTGCAGGGCGCGCCAGTTCACAAGGCCAAACCGCAGCGGATAGGGATGATCGAGGTGCATGTTCTCGGCGATCGACAGCCCGCGCACGGCATGCAGCTCCTGGTGGATGAACCGGAGCCCGGCCTGCCGGACAGCCGTCGGACTGCCCAGGGCGAGCTCCGTTCCATCAATCTCGATCCGGCCGGTATCCGGCCTATCGAGCCCGGCCAATATGCGGATGAGGGTCGATTTCCCGGCCCCGTTCTCGCCCATGAGCGCATGCACTTCGCCAGACCCGATGGTCAGGCTGACGTCGCCTAGAGCCTGGACGGCTCCGAACCGCCGGCTGATCTGGTGAAGTGTGAGCTGGGTCATCGCAATCGGCGCGGCGGCCAGGAAGTCGCCGCGCCCGGAGACATCACTCGGCGTTGGCGGAGGTCACCAATTCTGTCGGTACGTAGATCACCCGCTGCACCAACTCTTCCCCGCCTAGAAGGCGCGCCACAGTGTCGGCCGCCGTGCGGCCAATTCCATCGAAGTCCTGTGCGATCGAGGCTTCGAAATTTCCGCCCGACGCGATGGCGGCGCGGGCTTCCGGATTCGCGTCGATCCCGGTGATGACAATACCTTCGCCGTCGCGGCCGGCGGCTTCGATCGCCTGCAGCGCACCCAGCGCCGGCTGGTCCCATGCGGCCCAGACCGCGGCGATGCTGCCCGGTTCGGGGTTCGCCGAGAGGATCGCCTCCATTTGCGCCCGGCTGTCGGCGATGCCGCCGTCACTGACGTCCGGGGTGATCCGATCGATCACCTCGATGTCGGGGAAATTGGCGAAGACGGCATCGGCGATCACACCGCGCACCTGCACCGGCGGAAACGGATCGAAGGTGAACATCACCACGCCCCCCTCGCCGTCGATGCGGTTCGCGACATAGACGGCAGTCTCGGCGGCCATGGCGTAGCCGTTGGAGGTGACGTTGGCAGCCACCAGCGGGTCGCTGCCTGCATCCATGCCGACGACCGGGATCCCTGCATCCGCCGCCGTCTGCAACCCGGCGCCGACCTGCGCAGGATCGACATTGATTACGATGGCGTCCACGCCCTGCGTCACGACGTCCTCAATCCGGCTAATAACGGCGGCGACGTCCCCGGCGGTGTCGATTACGTTGACATCCCAACCCAGCTCTTCCGCTCGGGCTGTAAACCCGTCGACATAGAACTGCGTGCCCGGCTGCGCCAAGTACGGTGTGATCACGGCGACATCCTGTGCCAAAGCCGGCGCGCCAAGGCCGATCGCCGAGACCACGCCCGCAAGTGCTGTCCTGAGTGTCATGCTATCCCTCCCGGTGGTGCTTTCCTTATGCTCGGCATATCTTTGGCGGCGGTCGACGGGAAGTCCATAGACCCTGGCAGAGAGGCGCATCATTGGCTGGGATAGATACAGAAACTGTGCTTGTCGGCCTCGATATCGGCACGAGTTCGGTGAAGGGGCTGATGATCGATGCGGCCGGCGAGCGCTTGGCCGCCTATTCCGAGTCCTACCCGAGCACGCGGCCCTTTGCGGGCGCCGTGGAACAGGACCCGGCCATCTGGATGCGCCATGTCGATGCGGCGCTGGATCTGTTCGCCAGCCACTCGCGGGCGGGCGAGGTGGCGGCCATCGGCATAACCTCGCAGGTCAACACCCATGTGCCCTGCGACGCCGCTGGCATCCCCTTGCGCCCGGCCATCACTTGGCAGGACACCCGTGCGTCGGCGCAGGCAGCGCTGCTGGACGCAGCCATCGGCGCAGAGGCCAAGATCGCCGCGCTCGGGGCGCCGATCCCTATCGACGCCAGCCACGCGCTTTCGCGGATGGCGTGGTTTGCGCAGCAGGAGCCCGAGATCTGGAGGGCCACCGCCCATCTGCTCCTGCCAAAGGATGTCGTGATTGCCGCGCTGACCGGCAATGTCGTGGCCGATCCGATAGCGGCGGTAGGTCTCGTCGGGACCGATCACACATATGCCGATGACATTCTCACCCTGGTCCCCCGTGCGACAGAGATACTGCCACCGCTCCGCGATCCTCTCGATATCGGCGGCCATGTCCTTTCCGGCCGCCCGTTCGCGGGAAAGCCAGTCGCCGTCGGGACGATGGATGCCTGGGCGGGGATGTTTGGGCTTGGCGTCGCGACCGAGGGAGCAGCCTTCTACCTGTCCGGCACGAGCGACGTCATAGGCATGATTTCCGAACGCGGCTCCGGGACCGCCGGGATCGTGACCTTTCCGGACTGGCGCGGCATTCGGCTACATGCGGGGCCGACCCAGTCCGGAGGCGCCTCTCTGGGGTGGTTCGCGCGCCTTCTCGGTCATGACATCGAGACCCTCAGCAGTATGGCCGGCGAAGCGAGCATTACTGCCGAGAGCCCTTTGTTCCTGCCGCACCTGGAGGGAGAACGGGCACCATTGTGGGACGCAACCTCCCGCGGGGCGTTCTGCGGAATGACAGGAAGGACGGGGCCGGCTGAACTCGCGGCATCAGTGATGGAGGGAGTGGCGTTTTCAGCGCGCATGGCGCTCGAGGCGATCGAGAGCAGCGGTGCTCGTACTATCGAAGGCCTTAGCTATGGTGGTGGCGGGTCGGGGTCAGATGTGTGGGGCCAAATTCGGGCAAATGCGCTGAACCGACGCTTGCATCGGGTCACGACTTCTGAGGTCGGAGCGGTAGGTGCTTCTATGATGGCCGGAGTTGCATCCAAAACCATCGGATCTCTGGCGGAGGCCGCCGAGGCAGTTGTTCTTTTTGGCAAGACCTTCGAACCAGACCACTCACAGATCTCCCTAATGAACGATCGTTACACTGCCTATTGCAATCTCTACCGCGCGCTTCGCCCAATAAACGAAAAACTCAATCTCTAGCTGTTGGCGATCATGTCTCAGTTTGCGCTTAACTTGAAAGGTACTTACGGAACAATTCTCATGAAGCGCTTTCGGTCTCTGACATATCCAGTGGTTCTTTGAAGTCCCGCTCATCATCTAGAGCAGAGCATTCAGTGCTCCCGAACAGGAAGAGGTGTCTATTCTCAGCCCGAAGCCGACATTCACGCGTAATGCCAATGCAGCGCCACGGCACTACTGAGCATCCGTTCGCCGAAGGACGCGAGATCGCTCAATAGCAATCGGCACGGGCTTTGCGATGGCCCGCCCCCTCAAAAGTGATCCTCCCTGAAGTAGGCTTTTGGAGCCAGATGGAGGATGAAGGAATGCCCCAGAAGAAACACAAGCGAGAAGAGATCGTCGCGAAGCTGCGGCAGGTCGATGGTTAGTATCGCAGGGCCAGTCGGTGGCCGAAGCCGTGCGGTCGATAGGCGTGACTCAGTTCTGCTCCTTGAGTGGCAGCTGACTTCGGTTAGTGGAGCGGTGAGCGGCTGATGGATGACCCTCTGCGTCACGAGCGATAGCACCCCCTCAAACCCGGCAACCATGGCCGTCAACGTGGCGCGTCGGGAAAGCGGATCTCGGTGACGTCGGCGATGAAGAACGGGAAATACCCGTCGGTACCGAACAGGTTCCCCGCCTCCGTGTGGAACGAAATGCGATATCCCCCCACCTCGCGGACGTCGGACAGGACCGCGCCGAAGGGCTGAAGGCGATAGGTCTTTTCCGGGTTAGCGTTGGTCCATCTATCGAGGCTCACGGCCTCCGGCCGCCCGTCGGCGCCCAGGCGCACGTCGACCGCCTGGCTCAGGTCCCCGTGGCACACGGTGACGCGTGCGGTGTTGTCGTCCATTGCGGTCCAAACGATGCCCGGACCGGGCAGAAGCGCCGCGGGGGACCAGATCACCGCCTCGGAGACGTGGCGACCGAAGGCGGAGCGGGCATGGTCGGCATCGCCCCCGGTGCGGGCCACCGGGATCAGGCCGAAGAGCCTGAAGCGCGTCCAGCGGCCCGAATCCGACCCGGCCACCTGCATGCCGCCTGTCGTCCTCATGGCCCAGACGAAGCCCTCCGGCGCGGCAAGCACCTGGCGCGCCCGCATCGGCTGATATCGCGGGTCCTCCCTCGTCCCGAGGCCGAAGCGCCCCGTCATCTCGATCTCGACGACCGGGAAGAGCGGCGTGCCCGGGCGGATCGCATAGGTGAAGTAGCGGCGCGCCGGTTCGGGCAGGTCTGCCACCATGCCAGGGTCGAAGGTCTGCGGGTCGACCGGCTGAAGCGCTCCGAGCCGATCCCATTCGGTCCGGTCCGCCCGCCGGTCGAGAACCGCAAGAGCGGCCAGCCCGAGCAGGACGATCACGACAATGACGAGCAGCACGAAGAGAATCTTCATTCCGGGTCCCGCAGTCGGTTCTGCTGCTTCGACCTATCGTGCGCAGACCTTTCGGACGATGACCCAGATCAAGTCAGGGAATCGCAGCAGCACGCCTGCGCAGGCATGTCGTCACGTATCGTGGTCCCAGCTTGGCCTTAGGACCGCACTTGACCCCGGATACCCCATGAAATATGGCTGATCAGCGCTGAGCGGGCGTTGTGTAATGGTAAGACCCTTGCCTTCCAAGCAAGAGATACGGGTTCGATTCCCGTCGCCCGCTCCACAAGCTCCCAACACATGCCGGGCCGAAAAAGCCGAAATGATCCGCCATTTCAGCGGACGTGTCGGTCACGATGGGGGGATTTGGTGGAGCCTAGGGGAGTCGAACCCCTGACCTCTTGCATGCCATGCAAGCGCTCTCCCAACTGAGCTAAGGCCCCGTCCATTGACCCGCGCTCTCTACGCGGACCCGCGGGGGGAGATCAAGCGGAAAATCCGCCCTCCCCCGCGCGAATTCAATCGTCGTCGTTTTCGCCCGGCACGTCGGCCAGTTCGTCCAGCGACACGGTGTCGTCGTCCTCGTCGTCCTCGAGCACGTCGTCGCCGAGGTCGACATCGCTATCGTCGTCGTCATCGTCGTCGTCGAGCACCAGATCGTCCTCGTCGGCGCTTTCGGTCTCGAGCTTCTTGGTCTGGGCGTCCTCGGCGTCGGCCTGCATGGTGCGGGTCTTGCCGGTGTCGAGGGTCACCACCTCGCCGGTGTAGGGGCTGATGATCGGGTCTGCGTTCAGGTCGTAGAAGCGCTTGCCCGTCGTCGGGCAGACACGCTTGGTTCCCCATTCTTCCTTGGGCATCGGGTATCCTCTGGTTCGAACCCTTGCGGGTGATCGTCGTCCCCTGCCATATGGCGGTGAGGCTGTCAAAACCAAACACGGGAGCAGGGGGAAAGGCGCTATATGGGCCGCATCGCGCTTCATGGCAACCCGGAGATCGAGATCGCCCTGCGCCGGTCGGCCCGCGCCCGGCGGTTGAGCCTGCGGGTCTCGCGCCTCGACGGCCGCGTCACGCTGACCCTGCCGCGAGGAGTGTCGACGCGCGAGGCAATCGTCTTTGCCAGGGAGCGCGAAGCCTGGCTGCGCGGCCACATTGCCGCGATCGATCCGGAGGTGCGGGTCGGGATCGGCGCAGCGGTCCCCGTGGAGGGCCGGCAGCTGCGGATCGAGGCCGGACCCGGCCGGCAGGTCACGTCGACCATCGACCGTCTGCTGGTCCCCGGCCCGGCCGACCGCGCCGGGGCGCGGGTGCAGGGCTGGCTGAAGGCCCGGGCCCGGGACCGCATCGCTGCCGCCTGCGACGGCCATGCCGCCCGGATCGGCCGCACGTACGGCAAGCTGAGCCTGCGGGACACCCGCTCGCGCTGGGGGTCCTGTTCCTCGGACGGGGACCTGATGCTGTCCTGGCGGCTGATCATGGCCCCGCCGGCGGTGCTGGACTACGTCTGCGCCCACGAGGTCGCCCACCTTGCCGAGATGAACCACTCCGCCGCCTTCTGGGCCGTCGTCGGCGGGCTCTGCCCGGATTGGCGGCGCCATCGCGACTGGCTGCGCGAGCACGGCACCGCCCTGCACCGGGTGCGTTTCACAGATTGACGGCACACCGGGGCAAGGTGATCCTGCCGCCGATGCTGGTCCAGAAATCTCCCGCCCCCGACGTGACGGGCGCCGCCCACGACCGGGTCTACAGGACCCTGCGGACGCGCATCATGCATGGCGAGATGGACCCCGGCGCCGCCCTCACCCTGCGGGGGATCGGCCGGGACTTCGGGGTCTCCATGACCCCTGCCCGCGAGGCGATCCGCCGGCTGGTCGCGGAGGGAGCGCTGACGATCTCGGTCTCGGGACGGGTCTCGACGCCCGAGCTGTCGAACGACCGGATCGAGGAGCTGGCCTCGCTCCGCGCCCTGCTCGAACCCGAGCTGGCCAGCCGCGCCCTGCCCCGCGCCCACATGGCGCTGATCGACCGGCTGGAGAGCCTCAACCACACCGTGGCCCAGGCGGTCGCCCGGCATGACGCGCCTGGCTACATCAAGGCGAACCTCGAGTTTCACCGGACCCTCTACCTGCGGGCGCAAGCACCGGCGATGCTGGCGATGACCGAGACGGTCTGGCTACAGCTCGGCCCGACCATGGCCGCGCTCTACGGGCGCCTGCGCCGGTCCGAACCGCCCCCCTATCACCGCCTGATCCTCGCCGCGCTCAAGGCGGGGGACGAGCCGGGGCTGCGGCTGGCGGTCCGGTCGGACGCGACACAGGGGCTGCGGCTGCTGAAGTCGTGACAGGGGGCGCGGCCCCCGCGCCTTTGGCTCTGCGCCGTCGGCAGGTCAGGCGCCGTGAGGTGGGTCTTGACCCGCGCTTCCCTGCTCCGACGGTGTCTGCCCCTCGAACCGCATCTCCTTGTGGTAGGGCAACACGAAGCGCAGCGGCCAGAAGATGTGGGGCATGGCCCGCAGCAGCGTCTCGCGCTCGATCAGCGCCTCGCGGACCAGCCGCACCTCGAAGTATTCGAGGTAGCGCAGCCCGCCGTGGAACAACTTGGTCGAGGCCGAGGAGGTGGCGGAGGCGAGGTGGTTCATCTCGGCCAGGGTGACCGAATAACCCCGGCCCGCCGCGTCGCGGGCGATGCCGCAGCCGTTGATGCCGCCGCCGATGACGAAGAGGTCGGTGATGTCGCCCGTCACCACCATTGGTCCCCTCCTCGAGCGGATTGTTGCATCCGCGATCGGCCTTACACAGGCCGCTTGCGAATCCGAACCGGGGGCGCCGCAGCGCCGCAGGGTCGCAGCCAGATCAGGCCCGCGGCTTCTCCAGCTGCCAGTCCAGATGCGCCCGCACCACCGGCCATTCGGTACCGAGGATCGAATAGACCGCCGTGTCCCGCAGGGTTCCGTTCGGCAGGATCATATGCGCCCGCAGAATGCCGTCCAGCTTCGCCCCCAGCCGCTCGATCGCACGGCGGCTCTGGTGGTTCATCGCGTGGGTGCGCAGTTCGACCGCGTTGGCCGTCAGCACCTCGAAGGCATGGGCCAGCAGCAGGCGCTTGGCCTCGGTGTTGAGACCGGTCCGCTGGACGGTGCCCGACACCCAGGTGGAGCCGATCTCGACCCGCCGGTTCGCAGAGTCGATGTTCATGTAGGTTGTCATGCCCACCGCCCGGCCCTCGGGCGTCAGCAGGGCGAAGGGGACCATCGTCCCGGCTTCCTGCAACCCCAGCCGCCGGTCGATCTCGGTCCCCATCCCCTCGGCCGAGGGAACGGTGGTGTACCACAGCCGGTCCAGCCCCTCGGCCGCGACCACCGCGGCGAGATCATCGCGGTGGTCTTGGGCAAGCGGGACGAGGGAGACATGCCGGCCGGTCAGCGTGACCGGCTGGACCCACGTCATTCGATGCTCATGCAGATGTACTTCAGCTCGACGTAGTCCTCGATCCCGTGGCGCGAGCCCTCGCGGCCGAGGCCCGACTGCTTGACCCCGCCGAAGGGCGCGACCTCGGTCGAGATGATGCCGGTGTTCACGCCGACGATGCCGTACTCCAGCGCCTCGGCGACCTTGTACACGCGGGAGAGGTCCTTGGCGTAGAAGTAGGAGGCGAGGCCGAAGATCGTGTCGTTGGCCAGCTTGATGACCTCGTCCTCGTCCTTGAACCGGAAGAGCGGGGCGAAGGGGCCGAAGGTCTCGTCGGTGGACACCTTCATGTCGGGGGTCGCGTCGGCCACGATGGTCGGCTGGAAGAACAGGCCGCCAAGGTCGTGCGGATTGCCACCCGTGAGGATCCTGGCGCCCTTCTCCATCGCGTCGGCCAGGTGGTCCTGCACCTTCTCGACGGCCGAGGATTCGATCAGCGGGCCGAGGTCGGTGCCTTCGGACAGGCCGTCGCCCACCTTCAGGGCCTCGACGGCCTTGGTGAACTTCTCGGCGAATTCGTCGTAGACGCCGTCCTGCACGTAGATCCGGTTTGCGCAGACGCAGGTCTGGCCGTTGTTGCGGAACTTGCAGGCGATGGCGCCCTTCACGGCGGCATCGAGGTCGGCGTCGTCGAAGACGATGAAGGGCGCGTTGCCGCCCAGCTCCATCGAGCATTTCATCACCTGGCCGGCGGCCTGGCCAAGAAGGATGCGGCCCACCTCGGTCGAGCCGGTGAAGGTCAGCTTGCGGACCAGCGGGTTTTCGCAGAATTCCTTGCCGACCTCGGAGGCCTTGTTGGAGGTCACCACCGAGAAGACGCCCGGCGGGATGCCCGCCTCCTCGCCCAGCTTGGCCATGGCGAGGGCAGACAGCGGTGTCTGGGACGCGGGCCGGGCCACCATCGAACAGCCGGCGGCGAGGGCCGGGCCGACCTTGCGGGCGATCATGGCGTTCGGGAAGTTCCAGGGCGTGATCGAGGCGCAGACGCCGATCGGTTGGCGGATGACGGTGATCCGCTTGTCCGGCTGGTGGCCGGGGATCGTCTCGCCATAGAGGCGCTTGGCCTCCTCTCCGAACCACTCGATGAAGCCGGCGCCGTAGGCGATCTCGCCCTTGGCCTCGGTCAGGGGCTTGCCCTGCTCGGCGGTCATGATCTTCGCCAGGTCCTCCTGGTGCTCCATCATCAGGTCGAACCACTTGCGCAGGACGGCGGCGCGCTCCTTGCCGGTCTTCTTCGCCCAGGCGTGGCGGGTCTCCTCGGCGACCTCGATGGCATGGGCGACCTCGTCGCGGGAGAGGTCGGCAACTTGGGCGATGACGTCGCCCCGGGCGGGGTTGATGACCTCGAAGGTGGCGCCGTCGGCGGCATCCACCCATTTGCCCGCGACATAGGCCTTTCCGGTCAGAAGGTCGGGGCGGTTGAGAAGGGACGTCAGGTCCGTGGTATCGTCGAGCATGGCAGCCTCCAGCGATCGGTTTGCGGGATCATCTGCGTTGCGGCGGCGAAAGGTCCAGAAGACAATGGGCCGCGAAAGGAACGCCGATGGATTTGTCCGATGCCTACGCCAATACGGCGCATATTCCAAATGGAGAGGCCTTCCCCGGCCTCTGGGCCCGGCGCTCCGGGGATACCGCGGCCCGGCATCGTGGACGGATGGAGGTGCTGGCCTACGGACCCACGGAGCGCCAGCGCGTTCACCTGATCGCGCCGGAGAGTGCGTCGGCAGGCACTCTGGTCTTCGTTCACGGCGGCTACTGGCAGGCCTGCGCGCCGCTCGATTTCCTGCACCTGGCCGAGGGGGCGTTGCGGCGCGGCTGGACCGTGGCCCTGCCGGGATACGACCTCTGCCCCGACGTTCGGGTCGCGGACATCACCCGGCAGACCGCCGCAGCGGTCGAGGCCGTTGCGGTGGGAACGGAGGGCGCGCTTGTGCTGACCGGTCATTCGGCAGGCGGGCACCTGGTGGCGCAGCC
>JAMWZF010000409.1 GCA_024304875.1 Paracoccaceae bacterium | reverse complement strand
GCTCCGGACCCGGGGTGTGGCCGATCAGGCGGCGGGTTTGCCCTCGTCGTCGTCCGAGGTTTCCTCGGCCGCGCGGCGGGCCCGGTCGTCCATGAACTGGTCGAACTCGGCCTTGTCCTTGGCTTCGCGCAGGCGCTGCAGGAAGGCTTCGAACTGGTCCTGTTCGTCCTCGAGCCGGCGCAGCGTCTCGGCCTTGTAGGCGTCGAAGGCGTTGTTGCCCGAGGATTTCACTGCGGCCTTCCAGTGCGTGCGGTGGGCCGAGTGGGAGTGGCGCCGGGTGGCGCAGCTGCCGGAAAACATGCGTTTGCTCCAGATCATGTAGGCGAGAAGGGCGAGGCCCACGGGCCAGGCGAGGATGAAGCCGAGGACCATGGCGGCGATCCAGGCGCCCTTGCCACGCTCGTCGAGCCAGCCTTCGGCCTTCGTGAACCAGTTCCCCTCCCGCACGGTGCGGGCGTAGGGCGCCGAATGGTCGATGGGGGAGGAAGCGGTGTTCATCGTGGGGTCTCTCCTGAGGGTTCCTGTCATGTGAAGTCGTTTCACATCACCGAAGATGGGCAATGTGAATGGCCTTAACAAGGGGTCATGTGAAGGTTTTTCACATTACCGCGCCAAGTCACTGGAATCGCTGGCTGGATTGCCTCGTCTTCAGGGCGTGCAGCGCGCCTCGGGATCGGCAGGTGTGGGCCCTCGGGACATGAGGCTGTCGATCTCGGCCGGGGGAATCGTACCGAAGACGGCGGCTCCGGCAACCAGTTCGCCATATCTGAGCCGCAGTGCGGCCGGGTTGCGCAGCAGGGCCGCGGGGCTGGGCAGCAACGCCATCAGTGTCAGGGCATCGCCCAGCCGCATCTCCTGCGGGGCAAGACCGAGGAGTGCCGCGCCCGCGGGTTCCGTCCCGAAACATCCGGCGCCGAAGTAGGCCGTCGCCGCCCAGGCGGCGAGGATCTCGTCGTGGGTCAACCCGTTCGCGTAGGCCGCGGCGAGCTCGATCTCCCGCTGACGCCGCTCGGTCGCCGTGGCGACGCCGGCCAGCCGGCTCCGGGCGAGGTAGCGGGTGATCGGCGATCCGGCGGCGGGCCGGTCCCGGAAGCCGGGATCGAGGGCGATGATCGCCGCCTCGGCTATCGGGCCGGGAAGGGGGGTACCCAGCGCCGTGCCGATCTCCTCGCGCAGGTCTTCGACCGGGGCCGCTTGGGCCGGCGCCGCGAGCGCGAGCAGGATCAGCGCAAGGCGGATCACGCGGTAAACGCGGCCGGCGCGGCGCCGGTCAGCCGTTGCAGGTCGCCGGGGGCGATGGGGAAGATGTGCCGCGGGGTCCCGGCGGCGGCCCAGATGACGTCGAACTCCGACAGCCGCGGGTCCCAGAAGGCGCGGATCGGGGAGAGGTGCCCGAGCGGCGAGACGCCGCCGATGGCAAAGCCGGTCTGCGCGCGGACCGCACCCGCATCGGCGCGGGTCAGGGCCGCGTCCGCCACCACGGCGGCCTTCGCCCCGTCGACCTGGTTGCCGCCGGCGGTCAGGAAGAGGAGGCATTCGCCGGTGCCCTCGACCTGGAAGATGATCGACTTGGCGATCTGGTCGAGGTGGCAGCCTGCGGCCTCGGCGGCCTCGCCCGCGGTGCGGGCCTGGCCGACCTCGAGGATCCGGGCCGCGATGCCGGCCTCGGCGAGGGCGGCTTCGACTCGTTTGAGGCTCTTGCTCATGGGCTTTCCTTCCGGCTTCGGCCCCCGTTCTGGCAACGCCGGCCCGGATTGACCAGACCCGCCGCGCGGGCGAGTGTCCGGTTCATGAGCTTCAAAGACCGCATGACCCGATGCCCCGACCCGTTCGACAAGAGCCTCGGGGCGGAGGTGGGCGCCGACTTCGCGGGCGAGGGCCCGGAGGTGCAGCGCCTGATCGCGGGGGCGGCCGGGTGCAGTCCGTATCTCCACGGGTTGATCGGCAAGGAGGGTGACTGGCTGCGAGGCGCCCTGGCCGATCCCGAGGCGGCGCGGGACGCGGTGCTGGACGCCCTGCCGCAGATCGCGCCGGACGATCTCTCCAACGGGCTGCGGCAGGCCAAGCGGCGGCTGGCGCTGCTCTCGGCCCTCGCCGACCTCGGGGGCGTCTGGCCGCTCGAGGAGGTGACCGGCTGCCTGACCCGCCTTGCCGACGGGGCCACCGAGGCGGCCCTGCGCGCGATGGTCGCGGAGGAGGACCGCCGCCGCAAGCTGCCCGGCGGGCCGGGGGAGGATGGCACCGGCGGCATGGTCGTCCTCGCCATGGGGAAGATGGGCGCGCACGAGCTGAACTATTCCAGCGACATCGACCTGATCTGTCTGTTCGATTCGGGCCGCTACGCCGAGGAGGAGGTGCAGGAGGCCCGCGCCGCCCTGATCCGTGCGACCCGCAAGATGACGGCCCTGCTTTCGGAGGTCACATCGGAGGGCTATGTCTTTCGCACCGATCTGCGCCTGCGCCCCGATGCCTCGGTCACGCCGGTCTGCATCTCGCTCGAGGCGGCGGAGCGGTATTACGAGAGCTTCGGGCGGACCTGGGAACGGGCGGCCTACATCAAGGCGCGGCCCTGCGCGGGGGCTCTCGAGGCAGGCGCCCGGTTCATCGAGGACCTGCGCCCCTTCATCTGGCGCAAGCACCTCGACTTCGCGGCCATCGAGGACGCCCACAAGATGCGGCTGCTGATCCGGCAGGACAAGGGCCTGCACGGGGCGGCGCTGGAGGGGATGAACCTCAAGCTGGGGCGCGGGGGTATCCGCGAGATCGAGTTCTTCACCCAGACCCGGC
>JAMWZF010000408.1 GCA_024304875.1 Paracoccaceae bacterium | reverse complement strand
GCGCGGAACAGGGGGGCGCCGCCCGGCTCGATCCCGCCGCGCTCTCGGACTTCCGGGCCCGCGTCCAGGCCTGCTGGGCGCTGGACCCCTCGGAGCCCTCGGCCGAAGTCGTGGTCCGCGTCGCCTTCTCGCTCGACCCCGCGGGGCGGGTGACGGGACAGATCTCCCTCGTCGAGGCCCGCGGCGCCGACGCCAGGGCGCAGGAAGCCGCCTTCGCCGCCGCCCGCCGGGCGATCCTGCGCTGCCAGAGGGATGGCTACGACCTGCCCGCCGCGCAATACGACCGCTGGCGCGACGTCGAGATGACCTTCGATCCCCGGGAGTTCCTGGGATGAACTGGGACCGCTGCCGTCACCGGGGAGGGAACCACACCGCGGGGCCGGGGGTATGCAACAGCGAGGCGCGGATATCCGCACAATTTCGTCAGCCCCGCGCACAAGACAGTGACATAAGGGCAAAGGGGCCCTATGGGCCACACGCAAACGGCCCTCACTGCGGAACGAGGACCAATACAGGATGAGATACCCCATGGGCAGACACCTTGTCGCAACCCTTCTGACGCTTCTGGCGCTGGCCCTTGTCCCGCAAGGGGCGGTCCAGGCCCAAAGCGGACCCCTGCGCATCACCATCACCGACGGCGTGGTCGAACCGCTGCCAGTCGCCATCCCGACCTTCCAGGCCGAGACGCCCGGGTCCGAGCAGATGGCGGCGCAGATCACCCAGCTGGTGGCCGACGACCTGACCGGGACCGGCCTGTTCCGGCGGATCCCGTCGTCGTCGTTCATCTCCCAGGTGTCCAGCTTCACCCAGCCGGTGGCCTATCCCGACTGGCGGGCGATCAACGCCCAGGGGCTGATCACCGGCGCGGTGGCCGTGAACGGCAACCAGGTCACGGTCAAGTTCCGGCTCTACGACGTCTTCTCGGGGCAGGAACTGGGCTCGGGCCAGCAGCTCGTCGGCACCACGGACGCCTGGCGGCGGATCGGCCACAAGGTCGCCGACCAGGTCTATTCGCGGATCACCGGCGAGGGCGGCTACTTCGACAGCCGCGTCGTCTTCGTCTCCGAGACCGGGCCCAAGGACAACCGGCTCAAGCGCCTCGGGATCATGGATTACGACGGCGCGAACGTGCAGTACCTGACCGACAGCGCCTCGATCGTGCTCGCGCCCCGCTTCTCGCCCACCGGCGACCGGGTGCTCTACACGACCTACGAGAGCGGCTTCCCCCGGATCAACGTGCTCGACGTGGCCTCGGTCGGGCGGCAGCAGATCACCACCGCGCCGGGCGAGATGGCCTTCTCGCCCCGCTTCAGCCGCGACGGGCAGTCGGTCATCTACTCGCTCGCCAACGGCGGCAACACCGACATCTGGCGCACCCAGCTCGGCACCGGGCAGCACCAGCGGCTGACCTCGGCCCCCTCGATCGAGACGGCGCCGAGCCTGTCGCCCGACGGCAGCCAGATCGTCTTCGAAAGCGACCGCTCCGGCACCCAGCAACTCTACATCATGCCCGCGAGCGGCGGCGAGCCGCGCCGGATCTCCTTCGGCGAGGGGCGCTACGGCTCCCCGGTCTGGTCCCCCCGTGGCGACCTCATCGCCTTCACCAAGCAGAACGCGGGCCGCTTCCACATCGGCGTGATGCGCACCGACGGGTCCGAGGAACGGCTGCTGACCGGCTCCTTCCTCGACGAGGGGCCGACCTGGTCGCCCAACGGCCGCGTGCTGATGTTCACCCGCGAGACGCAGGGCGCCGAAGGCGCGCCGGCGCTCTACTCCGTCGACGTCTCGGGCCGGAACCTCACCCGCGTCACCACGCCGGGCGCCGCCTCCGACCCCTCCTGGGGACCGCTCCAGCAGTAAGGCATCGGTGATTCACAGGGGCGCCCGGGCGTGATAGGCTTCACCGCAACGGGCACCTCACAACAAGACAGGACTTCGCCAAGATGAATACCCTCACCAAGGTCGGCCTTCTGCTGGTGGCACTCTCCACCGCCGCCTGCACCAATCCCAACCGCTTCGGCGGCGCCGGCGATGCCGGGGCCGGGGCCGGCGCGAACGCGGGGATCGACCAGTCCGCGCTCGGCGGCGCGAACGACCCCTCCAGCCCGCAATACTTCAGCCAGACCATCGGCGACCGGGTCCTGTTCCAGGTCGACCAGTCGACCCTGACCCCCGAGGGCCGCGCCACGCTCGACGGCCAGGCCCGCTGGCTGCAGACCAACACCGACTACCTCGCCGTGATCGAGGGCCACGCGGACGAGCAGGGCACCCGCGAGTACAACCTCGCCCTCGGCGTCCGCCGCGCCAACGCGGTGCGCGAGTACCTGATTGCCCAGGGCGTGCCCGCCGGCCGCCTGCGGACGGTCTCCTACGGCAAGGAACGCCCCATCGCGGTCTGCTCCGAGGAATCCTGCTACGCGCAGAACCGCCGGGCGGTGACGATCATCTCGATCGGCCAGGTCAGCTAGCACCGTCCTGCCGCGTCCCCGGGCCGACGCCGGGGACGCGCGTCCGCCCCGCAACAATCGGCCTCTCATCACGCGAACGGCAACCGCCGCGCCGCTCAACCCGGTTTTCTGAAAGCACAAGCTGGGCTAGACATGGGGGCGACAGGGGCGGGTGCGATGACCCGCCCGAATGACCTGACGGGATACCGACCATGCGCAAGGTGATTGCGATCCTCCTCGGGCTGGCCCTCGCCAGCCCCGTGCTCGCCCAGGACCGGGCCGAGACCCTCGCCGACATCCGCCAGCAGCTGACCCTCCTCTACGGCGAGGTGCAGACGCTGC
>JAMWZF010000407.1 GCA_024304875.1 Paracoccaceae bacterium | reverse complement strand
CCTCAAAGAGCGCCCGGCTCCCGCGAGGCCACACCGTTTCGACAAGCGCCGGATCGCGCCTCTTTTCGCCCGAAATACCTCGGGGGGGCCGAAGGCGGGGGCAGAGCCCCCTCGGCGCTCAGAGGCCGGGGTAGACCGGGAACCGGTCGCAGAGCGCCTCGACCTCGGCGCGGACCTTGGCCTCGACCTCGGCGTTGCCCTCGGGACCGTTGGCTGCAAGCCCGTCCACGACCTCCACGATCCAGTCGGCGATCTGCCGGAACTCGGGTTCGCCGAAGCCGCGGGTCGTGCCGGCGGGGGTGCCGAGCCGGATGCCGGAGGTGACGGTCGGCTTCTCGGGGTCGAAGGGGATGCCGTTCTTGTTGGTGGTGATGTGGGCGCGTCCCAGCGCCGCCTCGGTGTCGTTGCCCTTCACGCCCTTGGGGCGCAGGTCGACGAGCATGACGTGGCTGTCCGTCCCGCCGGTGACGATGTCGAGCCCGCCCTTCATCAGCTGGTCGGCCAGCGCCTGGGCGTTCTTCACAACCTGCTGCTGGTAGGTCTTGAACTCGGGGCGCAGCGCCTCGCCGAAGGCCACGGCCTTGGCGGCGATCACGTGCATCAGGGGGCCGCCCTGGATGCCGGGGAAGATGGCGGAGTTGATCTTCTTGGCGATCGCCTCGTCGTCGGTCAGGATCATGCCGCCGCGGGGGCCGCGCAGGGTCTTGTGGGTGGTGGTGGTCGCCACATGGGCGTGCGGGAAGGGCGAGGGGTAGATGCCCGCCGCCACCAGGCCCGCGAAGTGGGCCATGTCGACCAGAAGGTAGGCGCCGACCGAATCGGCGATCTCTCGCATCCTGGCGAAGTCGATGATCCGCGGAATGGCGGAGCCGCCGGCGATGATCATCTTGGGCTGATGCTCGGTCGCGAGGTCCTGGATCTGGTCGTAGTCGATCCGGCTGTCCTGCTGGCGGACGCCGTACTGCACGGCGTTGAACCACTTGCCGGACTGGTTCGGCTTGGCCCCGTGGGTCAGGTGGCCGCCGGCGTCGAGGGACATGCCGAGGATGGTGTCGCCGGGTTGCAAAAGGGCGGTGTAGACCCCCTGGTTCGCCTGGGAGCCGGAGTTGGGTTGCACGTTGGCGAAGCCGCAGCCGAAAAGCTGCTTGGCCCGGTCGATGGCCAGCGTCTCGGCCACGTCGACGAACTGGCAGCCGCCGTAGTAGCGGCGCCCCGGGTAGCCTTCGGCGTACTTGTTGGTCATCACGCCGCCCTGGGCCTCCATCACGGCGGCCGAGACGATGTTCTCGGAGGCGATCAGCTCGATCTCTCCCCGCTGGCGACCCAGCTCCTGCTCCATCGCCTTGGCGATCTCGGGATCGCGGGTGGCGAGGCTTTCGGTGAAGAAACCGTCGTCGCGGGTGGGGGCGTTCATGGGCTGACCTCCTGAGGGGCGGGTTTGCGCTGGCATAGACCCTGCGGGCCTTGGCGAAAAGGCCCCGGGGCGTCGCCTTGGGGCGAAACCCGTCATCGGATTGTGCGCCGGCGCGAAATCACTGATCGGTTTCGGGGAATGGTGCGCCGATCGGAAACCCTCGATAGCTTGGGTCCAAGGGGTGAGAAGGAGAAGACATGATCGAAGACTTTTCGAGCCAGAACCTGTTCGCCACGCCTCTTTGCCGCATGCAGGTCAGCGATGCTCCGGCTCTGAATGCCGCCTTGCTCGAAGAAGGCGCACGCCTGAGGGGGGCGAGCGAAGGCGTACGGAAATCGAACCGCGGCGGGTGGCATTCGGACGGCAACCTGTTCGACCGCCCCGAAGCGCCGTTCCAGAAGCTGAAGGCCCTCGCGGAGACCGCGATCGAGGCGGTCATGGAGAAGCACGCCCCCAAGATCGCGCCGGGCGAATTGACCATGAAGATCTTTGCCTGGATGAACGTGAACCCGCCCGGCGGCTTCAACGCCCCCCACACGCATCCCGGCGCCCATTGGTCCGGCGTCTACTATGTCGATCAGCCGGAGGTGGAGGCCGGGAATTCGGGGATGATCGAGTTTCTGGACCCCCGCACCGACCTGCCGGGCATGCGCATTCTCAAGGCCCCCGCCTTCCGCCTGAAAAAGAAGATCCGTCCGCGGGCGGGAGAGATCGTGGTCTTTCCCTCGTACCTCGTTCACTGGGTCTATCCGAACGAGACCGACGACGACCGGGTGACAGTGGCCTTCAATGCGACGTTGAAGAAGGCAAGGGGCGACTAGGGCCGCTTGCCTTTCGGGCGCCGCCACGCAAGTCTTGGCGTCCCGGGGACCCCAGCGAGACGCCTCACGATGAAGATTGCCTTTGCCGCCAGCCGGGGGCCGTCCGCGCAGGAGGCGGCGGCGGCCCTCTCGGCCCGCTACGGCGACGTGCCGCCCGAGGAGGCCGATGCCATCGTCGCGCTCGGCGGCGACGGCTTCATGCTGCAGACCCTGCACGGGACCGAGCGGATCGACGTGCCGGTCTATGGCATGAACCGCGGCACCGTCGGGTTCCTGATGAACCATTACGCCGAGGACGACCTGCCCGAACGCATCGCCGCGGCCGAAGTGGCCCGGATCAACCCGCTCCGCATGTCCGCCACCCAGCTTGACGGGACGGTGCAGACGCGGCTGGCGATCAACGAGGTGTCGCTGCTGCGCATGGGCGGGCAGGCGGCCAAGCTGCGGATCGTCGTGGACGACAAGCTGCGGATGACCGAACTGGTCTGCGACGGCGCGCTGGTGGCGACGCCGGCGGGGTCCACCGCCTACAACTACTCGGCCCACGGTCCGATCCTG
>JAMWZF010000406.1 GCA_024304875.1 Paracoccaceae bacterium | reverse complement strand
CCCCGGAGGCCCTGGCGGCCTGGGCCGACATCCTCATCGTCGTGGTGCCCGGCGGGCCCGAGACCGAGGCGCTGGTCGATGCCCGGGTCCTCGCGGCGCTGGGCGCGGAGGGCACGCTGATCAACGTGGCCCGCGGCTCGGTGGTGGACGAGGCGGCTCTGATCGAGGCGCTGGAGACCGGGACGATCGCCAGTGCGGCGCTGGACGTGTTCCGGAACGAACCCGACCCCGACCCGCGGCTGACGGGGCTGCCGAACGTGACGCTCTACCCGCATCACGCCTCGGGCACGGTCGAGACCCGCGATGCGATGGCGCAGCTGGTGGTCGACAACCTCGCCGCCCATTTCGCCGGCCGGCCCCTGCTGACCCCGGTCTGAGCGACGGTTGAATGATCCGATCGTGCAATTCGGAGTCCGGGCGGCAAATCAATAATCGCGGTTCGGCGGCTGGGGTCTGTTCAACAACATCGACATGCCTTTCTGGCTTGCCATCGTTGTCTCGATGCTTGTCCTGGACCTGGCGATCTACCTGCAGCACGCGATGTTCCACGCCGTGCCCGGGCTGACTCAGACCGCCAAGCTCGATATCGCCACGGCCGAGGAACGGGGGCTCACCATGGGACTGAACGAGTTCTCCGGCTCTATGGTAGTCGGTCTCGGCAAGGGTGGCGGGGTTCGGCATGGCGCTGCTCTACCCGAACCTCTCGGCGGCGGTGGCCGACATCGCGCCGCCCGCCTGGCGCGGCTCGGCCATCGGCATCTACCGCTTCTGGCGCGATCTCGGCTACGCGATCGGTGCGCTCGGCCTCGGGCTGGCGGCCAGCCTCACCGGCGCCGCCGAAGCTGCCTACTGGTTCGTCGCGATCTCGATGTTCGTCTCCGGCAGCCTGCCGTTCTGGCTCGGCGAGGAAACGCACCCGCGGTTGAATCCGGCACACGCTGGGTGACCGCGCACCAAGGAAGGTGCCGTCATCCGGGTGCGACATCTTTTTTGTCCTAAGCAACGCCGGGGATCTTGCATGCGCATGAGACGCTTGCCAATGGACCCGCGGCCGGGAGTCCACCTGCCTTGTTCGGTCCCCGTTCAAGCAGCCTCGTAGCTCGTGAACACTTCGGTGCTGCCGTCGCGCCGGATCAGGAACACATCGTAGGCATCGCGGCGCTCCTGCGGGCCCATGCCCGGCGAGCCGTAAGGCATGCCGGGCACGGCAAGGCCGACGGCATCAGGGCGCTCGGAAAGCAGCCTTCGGATGTCGGCCACCGGCACATGTCCTTCGATCATGTAGCCCTCGATTTCACCGGTATGGCACGACGTCATGTTCTGGGGGATGCCGTTCTCGAGCTTGTGCTGCATCAGCAGCGCGCCGAAACTCCGCTCGGTCGTGACGGAGAAGCCATCCTCGCGCAGGATCTCGATCCATGCGGTGCAGCATCCGCAATTGGGGTCCTTAAGGACGTGGATCGCGGGCCCGTCCTCGGCGGCTCCCGCGATCGGAACGGACGCGGCGAAGCTTGCGGCGGCTGCCATCATGGCGCGGCGGGTCATGGTCATCGGCGTTTCCTTTCAGGTGGTCGCAGATGCGCTCTCGCGCGTTGCATCCGATCTATGTCTTGGAGTCAGATCTGCCACCGGGCGTGCGCCAGACGGGCGGAAGAACAGCAACCGGAGCGCATTCATGGTGACGAGCACGGTGGCGCCGGTATCGGCGAGGATCGCGATCCAGAGGCCGGTGATCCCGAGCATCGTTGTCACGAGGAAGACCGCCTTCAGCCCCAGCGCGATGGCGATGTTCTGGCGGATGTTCGCCATGGTCGCCCGCGCGAGGCGGATCTTGCCTGCCACGTCCGTCACCCGGTTGCGCAGGATCGCCGCGTCGGCCGTCTCCAGCGCGACATCGGTGCCCGAGCCCATGGCAACGCCGACATGCGCGGCGGCGAGCGCCGGCGCGTCGTTGATCCCGTCGCCGATCATCATCACGCGGGCGTCCGCCGTCAGGTCGCGGATCGCCGTCACCTTGTCTTCCGGCATCAGCTCCGACCGATGCTCGATCCCGAGCCTCTCGGCGATGGCCTGCGCCGTGCGCGGGTTGTCCCCCGTCAGCATGACCGAAGAGATGCCGAGCCCCCGCAGCTGCGCGACCGCGTCCGCCGCATCGGCGCGCGGCTCGTCCCGCAGCGCGATGAGGCCCTGGGGAACGTCATCGCGGAGGACGATCACCACCGTCTTTCCCTCGGCTTCCAGCGCCGCCACGCGGGTCCGCAGGTCGTCCGTGAGCGCGCCCCGCTCGTTTGCCAGCCGTGGGGAGCCCACGCTGACGGTCATGCCGTCGATGGAGGCCTCAGCCCCCTTGCCGGGAAGCGCGCGGCCGCCGGTCGCCGCCGCCGCGTCCACGCCCCGCCTTTCGGCCTCGGTGCAGATCGCCTGCCCGAGCGGATGGCTCGCGCCGCTCTCGACCCCGGCGGCGAGCGCCATGAAGTCGTCCTCGCTCCCGCTCAGCACGGACACGTCCGTCACGCGGGGCCTGCCATGCGTGAGCGTTCCCGTCTTGTCGAAGGCGACATGGGTGGTGCGGGCCGCCGCCTCGATCACCGCGCCGCCCTTCATCAGCAACCCGTTGCGGGCTCCCGTGGAGAGCGCCGAGGTGATCGAGGCCGGCACCGAGATCACCAGCGCGCAGGGACAGCCGATCAGCAGAAGCGCCAGCGCGCGGTAGACCCACTCGCCCCAGGCCAGCCCGAAGGCCAGCGGCGGGACGACGGCGACGAGGACAGCGGCCCCGACCACGGCGGGCATGTAGACCCGG
>JAMWZF010000405.1 GCA_024304875.1 Paracoccaceae bacterium | reverse complement strand
GACGGCCCGGTCGACGCTGCCTTCAACGCGGTCAAGGCGCTGCATCCCCACGGCGCGACGCTGCAACTCTACCAGGTGCACGCCGTGACCGAAGGGACCGACGCGCAGGCAACCGTCTCGGTCCGGCTGGAAGAGGACGGCATGATCGCCACCGGCCAGTCGGCGGACACCGACACCGTTGTCGCCAGCGCGAAGGCCTATATCGCCGCCCTCAACCGCCTGATCGTGCGTCGGGAAAAGCTGGGGCCGGACGCGGGCGTGCGCGAAATCAGCTACAAGGACGCCGGTGAATAGACCCGCGAGGCGGGGCTAGCCCCGCCTGACCCCCGTCTCCCACTCGGGCGCGTCCTTCTCGGCGTCGTCGGGGTAGAGGCGAATCATCCCGCCCCCGGGCTCCGATACCCAGACAGGCAGGTCGCCGTCGCCGAACGCGGCGAGGGCGGCCCCCGCCTCCGGCGTCTCCAGCGCCGCGAGGCCACCGAAGCAGAGGCCGTGGACGTAGGTCGTTCGGAACCGCGGATGGTCGCCCTCGGACCAGGCATGCCCCCACATGACCCCGCATCGGTCCGGGCGGGCGGCCTCAGGCAGCGCCCCGACGTGCCGCCAGAGGCAGAACCAGCCCCGGCAGACCGGGTAGCGGTCCTCGTAGATGCCGCAGCCGGCGGCGCAGGCGTGGCGGCACAGGACCCCGGGCGGTTTCGAGAACTCGGGCGTCTCCACGATCAGGTGCTCGCAGCAGACCGAGCAGCCGCCGCAATGCCGCCCCGGCACGAGGGGCCCGAAGATCGCCTCGGTCTCGGTCACGCTCATGGGGTCCAGCCTAGCGACTCCCCCGTCGCGCCGTCCACAGGCAGGCCGGGGGAATCACCCCGGCGCACGCCGGATCCCGGCCCGGAAGGCCCCCGCAGAGCCCGGCGATTAACTTTTTTCACGACAGCTGCATTTTGTTGTTTTCTGCGGTGGAACGGCTCGATACCCGGCAAATGACCGGATCGACTTTCAGATTCTCAACCTGGACAGGGATTTCGCGGGTGCCCAGACCGCCCCGACGCGCGGCGTTCCGCCGCCTCCCCGCGGCCGCCCCCTTTTCGCCCCACGGCCGGGCCTCTATAAGCCGGGCGTCCGGGATCTGACAGATCCGGCCCGCGCCCCGCAACGCTCCTCAAATCGAAAGCCCAACCCATGCTGAGTTTCGGTTCCCTTTTCTCGTCCGACATGGCGATCGACCTCGGCACCGCCAACACGCTGGTCTATGTCAAGGGCCGGGGCGTGATCCTCTCCGAGCCCTCGGTCGTCGCCTACCACATCAAGGACGGGGTCAAGAAGGTCCTCGCGGTGGGCGAGGACGCCAAGCTGATGCTGGGCCGCACCCCCGGCACGATCCAGGCGATCCGGCCGATGCGCGAGGGCGTGATCGCGGACTTCGACACCGCCGAGGAGATGATCAAGCACTTCATCCGCAAGGTGACGAAGCGGTCGACCTTCTCCAAGCCCAAGATCATCGTCTGCGTCCCCCACGGCGCCACGCCGGTGGAGAAGCGGGCCATCCGGCAGTCCGTCCTCAGCGCCGGCGCCCGCCGCGCGGGCCTGATCGCCGAGCCGATCGCGGCAGCCATCGGCGCGGGCATGCCGATCACCGACCCCACCGGCAACATGGTCGTCGACATCGGCGGCGGCACCACCGAGGTAGCGGTCCTCTCCCTCGGCGACATCGTCTACGCCCGCTCCGTCCGCGTCGGCGGCGACCGCATGGACGAGGCGATCATCAGCTACCTGCGCCGCCAGCATAACCTGCTGATCGGCGAATCGACCGCCGAGCGGATCAAGACCTCGATCGGCACCGCCCGGATGCCCGACGACGGCCGGGGCCAGTCGATGCACATCCGCGGCCGCGACCTGCTGAACGGCGTGCCGAAAGAGACCGAGATCTCCCAGGCCCAGGTGGCCGAGGCGCTGGCCGAACCGGTGCAGCAGATCTGCGAGGCGGTGATGACCGCGCTCGAAGCCACGCCGCCCGACCTCGCCGCCGACATCGTCGACCGGGGCGTCATGCTCACCGGCGGCGGCGCGCTCCTCGGCGAACTCGACCTGGCGCTGCGCGAACAGACCGGCCTTGCCATCTCGGTCGCTGACGAAAGTCTGAACTGCGTGGCCCTCGGCACCGGCAAGGCGCTGGAGTATGAGAAACAGCTCCGGCACGTGATAGACTACGACAGCTGACCCCTCACAAGGGACCGAGACCTTGGCAAAAGACCGCCGCAGTTCCGAGGACTACGCCGGCCCGATCCGCCGTCTGCTGGTCGGTCTGCTGGTGCTGGTGATGCTCGGCGTCTTCCTTGTCTGGCGGATCGACAGTCCCCGGGTGGAACGCTTCCGCGCCGAGGTCACGGACCGCTTCGTCCCCTCCTTCGAATGGGCGCTGGCACCGGTGCGCGGCATCGGGCACCTCGTCTCGGATTTCCAGTCCTACCAGCGGCTTGCCGAGCAGAACCAGCAGCTTCGGCAGGAGATCCGCGACCTGCGCGCCTGGCGCGAGGCGGCCTACCGGCTGGAGGAAGAGAACGCCAAGCTGCGCGAGCTCAACAACGTCCGGCTCGACCCCAAGCTGACCTACGTCACCGGCGTCGTCCTGGCCGACAGCGGCAGCCCGTTCCGCCAGTCGGTGCTGCTGAACGTGGGCGCGCGGGACGGCATCCTCGACGGCTGGGCGACGATGGACGGCCTCGGCCTCGTGGGGCGGATCAGCGGCGTGGGGCAGGACACCTCGCGCGTGATCCTGCTGACCGACACCGCCAGCCGCATCCCCG
>JAMWZF010000404.1 GCA_024304875.1 Paracoccaceae bacterium | reverse complement strand
GGGTGATGGACGACGCCGCCGAGGTCGCGGCCATCGCGGCGGCGGTGACGTCCCAGCCGCTGGCCCTGAACGAAGCCGAGGTCGCGGCCCTGGTCGCCTTCCTCGGCACCCTGACGGACCCCGCGGCGATCGACGGCCGGCTGGGGGTGCCGGAGGCGGTGCCGAGCGGGCTCGAGGTGGCGCGCTAGGACCGGCGGCGCCCGGCCCGTCGAGGACCCCAACAGGACAACCGGATCATCGGCCTTTCGTCTCTTCTGCGGGGCAAGGCGGGCGTGCCTTCCTGTGGTTCGACGACTCCAGGACTCTAGAGTCCTGATGTCCTCAAGAGAGGGTCACGGCGTTGCAAACAAACGAAAAAACCGCCCTCTTGAGTGGTTAACGCACGCCCATTTAACGAATTTTTAAACCTTCGGTCTCCGGGCAGTTTCCCGACCACAGAGACCGTCCGGACGATGGCTCAGCGAGAGGTCCGCTCGATCCGGATCACCCGATCCGCGCCATCCACGTCATGGCGGCTCTCGCTGCCGTCGGGCCATGTGACGACCACCTCCGCGACATGCGGCGCACCCAGACCGAAGTGCAACGGCCCCGCGATCCCGCCGGCATGACCGCCGCCGACCACGACCTCCTGCACCTCGGACCAGTCGCCGGCGATCACGCGCACCCGCGCACCGACCGCGGAGGCATTGCCGCCCGGTTGGGACACGTCGACCCCCAGCCAGCCGCCGGCCCCCTCGGTCACGTTCCGGTACAGCTCCGCCCCCGCCCGGCGGTTCACGACCACCAGATCCAGGAGCCCGTCGCCGTCGAGGTCGGCCAGCGCCGCCCCGCGCGACCGGGCGAGGGTGGCCACGCCGGCCTCCACGGACGCCTCCGAAAAGGTCCCGTCCGCCCCCTGCATCAGGAGCGAATTGGGGTCGTCCATCGCCATGCCGGGCATCTGGTCGACGTTGCCCTTGGCGATGAAGAGGTCGGCCCGGCCGTCGTTGTCCACGTCCCCGAACTCGGCGTGCCAGCCGGTCGAGGGGCGCCCGTCGCCGCCGGCGTGGGGGCGATGCGCCGTCACTCCCAACTCGAAGGGCGCCGCCACATAGGCGCCGTCCACCGCGAGCTGCAGGTGCTGGTCGCCCATGGACGTCAGCATCACTTCGTCGCGGCCGTCCCCGTCGAGGTCGCGGGCGGCGATGCCCATGCCCCAGAGCTTCGGACCCTCCCAGCCGTCCTCGGCCCCGAGGAACCGGCGCTCTCCGATGTCCCACATCTGCTCGTTGCCCTCGCGGACGTAATAATGCCGGTCGTTCGACAGGCGGAGGGTGAGGCGGCCGCGGGCGTCGGTGGCGGCGAGCATGGAGAGCGGGCAGTAGCCGGGGGTCAGGACCTCCTCGGCCCAGCCACCCTCCACGGGGCGCAGGATGGCGTTGTCGTCGCAGGCGCCGAACGGCCCCTCGGGGTCGTCCCGGTCGACGTAGTTGCCGATGGCGAGGGTGGGGCGGTCATCGCCCGCCTCCCACCAGGCGGTGAAGGCGGTGGTCCAGCCGTCGCCGCCGTCCGGCAGGCCGAGGGCTGCGGTCGCCTCCTCGAACCGGCAGTCGCCGAGGCCGCGCAGGGCGACGTTCGGCCCGGCGCGCATCACGAAGAGGTCGAGCACCCCGTCGGCGTCGAGGTCGAGGGGGTAGGCGCCGGTCACGGCCTCCAGCTCCGGCAGGGGCAGGGGCGAGAAGCGCATCCCGCCTTCGTTCAGGAACAGCTGGGACGGACCGGCCCCGCCGGCGAGGAACAGCTCGGGCAGGGCGTCGCCATTGCAGTCGAGGACGGCCACGCCGCCGCCGACGAAATGCTCCCAGCCGCCGGAATAGACGTGCTCGGACACCGGGCCCTCCACCGGCGCGAACCGGGGCTCGGCGGCGGCGGCCCCGGCGGCCGCGAGAAGCGGAAGCAGGCCCCTCACGCCGCCCACTCCGTCCCGAGGATCCGGTCCGTCTCGGCCTGGAGCGCCAATGCGGTGGCCCCCCGGGCCCAGACCAGGTCGCCCCAGGCGTGGATCTCGACCCGCGCGGGCGGGCGGCCGGCATCGAGGGTCTGGGCCCGCATCTCGGCCAGCACCTCCTCGGCATAGAGGAAATGGTACTGCATCCGGGCGCCGGAGAGGATGATGAGGTCGGGATCGAACAGCTGGGCGACGTTCGACAGCCCGACCGACAGGTACCGCCCCGCCCGCTGGAAGATGGTGAGTGCCGCCTCGTTGCCCGCCTTGGCCTCGTGGAACAGGGCGTCGAGCATGGACTGCGGGCTTTGCAGGTTGCGGCTGGTGAGGTCGAGGGCAGTCGCCGCCTCGCGCACGAGGGCATAGTCGGCGACGTAAGCTTCCAGGCACCCGCGCCGTCCGCAGCGGCACAGGGCCCCGTCGAGCTGCACCTTGGTATGCCCCAGCTCCATCCCCATGCCCCGCGCGCCGCGGTAGAGCCGGTTGCCGAGGACCAGCCCCATGCCGACCCCCTGCTCGATGGTGACGACCACGAAGTCCGAGGTCTCGCGCCCGGCGCCGAACCACAGCTCGGCGAGGCCGAGGAGGTTCACATCGTTGTCCAGGTGCACGGACACGCCGAGGCGGTCCTGAAGCCGGGCCTTGAGGGGCACCGCGCGGTCGGTCAGGATCGGCGACCAGACGGCGGTGCCGCCGGGATGGTCGATCAGCCCCGCGAGGCCGAGGCCAATGGCGGCAAGGCCGGCGCGGGTGGTCCCGGCATCGGCGGTGGCGCGGTCCACGAGGTCCTCGACCTCGTCCATGCGTTCCTGCAGGGGCCGGCGGCCGGGG
>JAMWZF010000403.1 GCA_024304875.1 Paracoccaceae bacterium | reverse complement strand
GAACAGGGGTGGTCTCCTTGCTGTGGTGGTGGGGTCAGGCGGCCGTGGGGGTGGCTGCCCGCTTGACGGCGCCGAGGCGCCTCTCCAGCCGCCGCGAAAACAGCGACAGGGGAAAACAGAGGCTGAAGTAGATCAGCGCCATGAGCGGATAGATCACGAAGGGCTCGGTCCCCGGCACCGGGGCGTTGGCCCATCGCTTGCCGATCTGCATGAGGTCGGAAAAGCCGATGATGTAGGCCAGCGAGGTGCCCTTGATGATCTGGACGAGGAAGCCGACCGTGGGCGCCAGCGCAAGCACCACGGCCTGGGGCAGGACCACGAGCCGCAGGGTCGGCAGGAAGCGCATGCCCATGGACCGGGACGCCTCCCACTGGCCCTTCGGGATCGCCTCCACCGCACCCCGCCAGACGTCCGAAAGGTAGGCCGAGGTGTAGATGACGAGCGAGGCCGAGGCGGCGAACCAGGGGTCCACGTTCACCCCGATCAGCCGCGGCACGCCCAGCCCGGCGAGGAAGAGCAGCATCAGGAGCGGCGTGGACTGGAAGAACCAGATGTAGCCGATGGCGATGCGTTTCGCCCAGCGGCTCGGGGCGACCCGGACCGTGGTGACAAGGCCGGCGAGAAGGCCGCCGCCGACGAAGGCGATCAGGGACAGGTAGATGGTGAACTGGGTGGCGGAGAGGAGCTGGGTCAGCACCACGCCCCAGGGCTCTCCGAACATCGCTTCGAACACCGCCCTCATCGGCCGAGCGCCAGCCAGGGGAACCGCCAGCGGTAGAGCCCCGCCATCGCCGCCTTGTAAGCCAGCGAGATGGAAATGTAGATCGCCGTCAGGGTCATGTAGACCTCGAACGTGCGGAAGGTGCGGCTGTCGATGAACATGCCGGCGTTGGTGAGGTCGCGGACGCCGATCTCGGCGATGATCCCGGTGGTCAGGAACAGGAACACGAACTGGCTGGAGAGCGAGGGGAACATCCGCCCCACGGCCTGCGGCATGACGATCAGCCGGAAGGTTCCCCAGGCGCGCAGGCCGAGGGCCGCGGCCGCCTCCCGCTGGCCCTCGTCCACGGTGCGGAAGCCGGCGCGCAGGATCTCGGCGAAATAGGCCGAGAAGTTGAGCGACAGGGCGAGGAGCGCATGGGCCCAGAACGGCCAGGCGTAGCCCAGCAGCAGCGGCAGGCCGAAGGCGACGAAGAACAGCTGCACGATCAGGGGCGTGTTGCGGATGAACTCGACGTAGGCCATCGCGACCCATTGCGCGCCGGGAATCTCGAGGTGCCGGACCAGGGCGAGGCCGAGGGCGAGGACGAAGCCGATGATCCCGCCGAGCGCGGTCAGCGCGGCGCTGGTCGCAGCCCCGTTGAGGAGCAGCATGAGGTAGTCCCCGTTGCGGTAGATCTCGAAAAAGCGCAGGTCCACGCCCGTCCTCCCGACTTCGTGAGCAAAGGCTATCTGGCGGCGGCGGGCTCTCAATCGCTCTGGGCCAAGTCACCGGCCCGGACCTGCGAAGAGGCGCCGAGCGCCGCAATTTTCACCTGTGCTGCCGGTAATTCGGGCGCGGCGCGAGACCTGCCCTGCCCCGCGCCCGCCTGGCCTGCCGCAGGTAAAACCACCGTCACGGCTTTGCGCATTTGAATCGCTTCGGCGTTGATCCTAGGATGCCCGGGCAAGGACCCGGGCGAGCGAACCCGCAGGTCCTGCCAGATCAGAACGGACCGGCCCGCGACAGGGCCGAATCCGTCAACAACAGGGAACGCATATGACCAAGACACCCCACCTCATCCTGCCGTCGCGCCGGTCCGTCCTTGCCGGGGGGGCCGCGATCGCCGGCCTTGCCGCCACGGGCCTGCCGACCCGCGCCCGCGCCCAGAACCGCGGCGGCACGATCCGCGTCGCCAAGGGCCACGGCCAGACCAACGACACGCTCGATCCCGGCAGCTTCATCAACGGCTTCACCGTCGCCCTGTCCTACGGGGTGCACGGCTTCCTGACCGGCGTGGCGACCGACGGCTCGCTCGAGCCGCAGCTGGCCGAGAGCTGGGAAGCCAACGATACCGCCGATGTCTGGCGGTTCAAGCTGCGCCCCGGAGTGCAGTTCCACTCCGGCAAGGAGCTGACCACCGAGGACGTGGTCAACGCGATCAACCACCACCGGGGCGATGCCTCCACCTCGGCGGCCAAGCCCATCGTGGCCGGCATCACCGACATCGCCACCGAGGGCAGCGACACTGTCGTCTTCACCCTCGACGCGGGCAACGCGGACTTCCCCTTCGTCTTCACCGACTACCACCTGGCCATCTGCCCGACGGTGGACGGCGCGATGGACTGGCAGTCCGGCGACGGCTGCGGCCCCTACAAGCTGGTCGAGTTCAACCCCGGCGTGGTCGCCCGGTTCGAGCGGCACACCGAGGACTGGAACCAGGAGCGCGGCTTCTTCGACGCCGTCGAGATGCTGTCGATCATCGACCTCAACGCCCGGACCACGGCGCTGATCTCGGGCGACGTCCATTCCATCGACAAGCTCGACCTCAAGACCGTCGGCCTGCTCGCCCGCAATCCCGAGGTCGAGATCAACTCGATCGCCGGGCCGCAGTACTATACCTTTGCCGCGCACCGGAACACGGCGCCTTATGACGACGTGAACGTGGTCATGGCGCTCAAGCACGCGATCAACCGGCAGGAGCTGATCGACAAGGTCCTGTTCGGCCACGGCACCATCGGCAACGACAACCCGATCGGACCGAGCTACCGCTACCACAATCCCGATCTGCCGCAAATCGACTACGACCCCGACCGGGCCAAGTTCTACCTCAACGAAGC
>JAMWZF010000402.1 GCA_024304875.1 Paracoccaceae bacterium | reverse complement strand
CCCCCGCCTCGATCCTCCTGCCCGCGGGGGCCGAAGGTGCAGCCTTCCTGATCTTTCCCAATTTCGAGGCGATCGAGGCCTACAACACTGCGGACGCCTACGTCATCGCCGTCGGCCACCTCGGCGACCGGATCGGCGGCGCGCCCGCCCTCTCTGCCGGATGGCCCCGCGAGGACCGGCCCCTCGGCCCCGAGGACCGGCTGGAACTGCAGCGCCTGCTCACCGCCGCCGGATTTTCGACCCTCGGCATCGACGGTCGGATCGGGCCGAACACGATCAACGCAATTCGCGACTACCAGCAGGCGAACGACCTGATCCCCGACGGCTATGCCTCCTCCCGCCTGCTCGACCGGCTGCGCGGAGAGTAGCCGTCGAGGGGGCGTCGACATTGTCGCTCGGACCAATGGCGCGGCAATGTCGACCCCCGCGCCTCCGGCGCCCCCCGAGGTATTGCAGGCGAAAAGAGGTAGCAGGGCGCGCCTCTTCCCCCTCTTTTCGCCATAAATACCTCGGGGGGCCGAAGGCGGGGGCAGCGCCCCCTCCCCGGTCAGGGCTTGAGCGCCATCATCAGGTAGGTGTTGTCCGCCGCGAACCTTTCCCGGTTCCGGGTCTGCCCGGTCAGGCGGGTGGCGAGGCGGGTCCGCTTGCGCTCGCTCATCAGGCCCCGGATCAGACGGTGCAGGATCCAGCGCCGGCCGGGACGCTTGGCCGCCAGTTCCTCGTCCACCCGCGTCATCGCGTGGCCGACCACGTTGAACAGGCCCTGCTCGATTTCGACCGAGGGGGCGACGGCCTCGGTGATGTCCTCTTCGGACAGGACGGTCAGGCCCAGCCGCTCCACCTCCGCCCGGAACCTGGCAATCGGGTGCCCGCCGCCGACGGAGCCGTGCTCCTTGTCCAGCCGGAAGCCCTCCGCACGGAAGCAGTCGGCGAGCACGATCCGCCCCTCCGGCGCCAGCAGGGAGACCGCCTTGGACAGGCCGGTGTCGATGGGAATGTACTGGAAGCTCTCGGAGAACAGGCAGACGTCGAAGGGGCCGGCGCCGCCAAAATCCTCGAAGGTCGACAGATGCACCGTCGCCCCGGGGGCGTTGGACCGGCAGCGCTCGGCGAGGAAGGCCGAGGGGATCACGATGTCGACGGTATGGCCGCGGGCCAGAAGCTTGCGCGCCGTCTCTCCCGCGCCGCCGCCGATGTCGAGGATGCGGCAGGGCGCGTCCGGCAGCAGGCGGAACAGCCGGTCGGTATAGGCCTCCTGCGCCGCGCCGGCATTGGCGGCGCAGACCTCGAGGCCCTCCCAGTAGCCGTAGTGCAGGTTCTCCTTGCCCGTCAGCCAGCGGGCGAAGGTCAGCGACACGTCGAGGCCGATGGCCCGGGTGTCGAGATTGCTGGAGGTGCGTCTGCTCATGCAGCCTGTCTAGTCGGCGCGGCCGCAAAGGCCAACGCTCAGTTCTCGGCCACCTCGCAGGCCCCGCCCGCGTTGCAGGCCTCGACCCGGGCGATGTCCTCGGGCGCCGGGTCCTGGAAGAACCAGCCGCCGCAGGGGCCGAGGTCGATCACCAGACGGTCCTCGACGATCCGGGCGAAGGCGAGGCCCGTGCCGGGTTCGGGAAAGCCGCCGCACCAGGCGGCGAGGCACGACGGCTCCAGCGTCACCGGCGCGGTGAACTCGGTGCCGAAGCCGTCCGCGTCGATGGAGCGGCCTTCGAAGCCCGCGACGGCCGCCGGCGCGGGCTCGGGCGCGTTGATGTCGGTGACCTCCGGCTGCTCCGTCGGCTCGAAGGTGAAGTCGCCGAGGAGCACGACGTAGCTGTCCTCGGCGTTGGCGGCCTGCTGGTAGGAGGTGACGGCGTCGGGCCGCATGCAGGACAGGGCGCTGGCCTGCCCGGCGGCGAGGACAGCAGTGGCGAGGGTGAGGGTGCGGATCATATCTTGTCTCCAAACTCTTGCAGGACGGCCTCGTAGACCGCGCGTTTGAATTGGACGATCTGGCCGGGCAGATCCTTGGGCTCGATCCAGCGCCATTCGGAAAATTCCGGGTGGGCGGTGGCGATGTCGATCTGGTCGTCGGTGCCGAGGTAACGCAGCAGGAACCACTTCTGTTCCTGGCCGCGATACCTGCCGCCCCAGCGCTTCGGCACGATCTCGAGGGGCAGATCGTAGGGGATCCAGCCGGCCGTCTCGGCCTCGATGCGGACGCGGTCCGGCGGAATGCCGGTCTCTTCCTCGAGTTCACGCACGGCGGCGACCTGCGGGTCCTCCCCGTCGTCGACGCCCCCCTGGGGCATCTGCCAGGCCGGTTCGGGCCAGTCGATCCGCTGGCCGACCCAGACCTGGCCCTCCCGGTTCGCCAGCATCACGCCCACGCAGGGCCGATAGGGCAGCCGGGAGATCTCTTCCGGCGTCATTGGTCGGACGCGGCCTCGGCCTGCTGCTGCATCGCCCGCACTTCGGGCCCGAGGGCGGAGAGGCCCTTGAGGATGTCGATCGCATAGGCCAGCTGGTAGTCCTGCTCGCGCAGGGCCGCCTTGGCCTCGGCCTCGGCCCGCTCTTCCTCGATCTGGCGGATCTCGTCTTCCGAAAGGCTGTCGTTGTCCAGGGCACCGCGCAGCTCGCTCTCCGAGCGGAAGCCGAGGGGCTGTTCCTCGTCTTCCTCCGTTTCCGCGGCGGGATCGACGCGGGGCTGTTCGACGATGATGTCGGGCGAGATGCCCAGCGCCTGGATCGACCGGCCGGAGGGCGTGTAATACCGCGCCGTGGTCAGGCGCATGGCGCCGTCTCCGCGAAGCGGCATGACCGTCTGGACCGATCCCTTGCCGAAGGA
>JAMWZF010000401.1 GCA_024304875.1 Paracoccaceae bacterium | reverse complement strand
CCCGCCTGCCCCCCCCCCTCTGCCGCGATCTGGCGCATGGAGACGGCGGCGAACCCCCGCCCCGAGATCAGCTCGAGCGCGGCGTCCCGGACCCTGGGGCCGGTGATGTCGGAATGGGAGCCTGTCTTGCGCGCCATGAGCGCATCTAACTGAACGCTTGTTCATTTGCCAAGCCTCCGCCGCGCTTGCCTCTTCAGGGGGTCCG
Organism: Paracoccaceae bacterium; assembly: GCA_024304875.1. Taxonomy (GTDB): domain Bacteria; phylum Pseudomonadota; class Alphaproteobacteria; order Rhodobacterales; family Rhodobacteraceae; genus JAMWZF01. Next base: position 2,627 of record JAMWZF010000401.1, on the reverse strand, counting down.
TGGCAGCGATGGAGAATGCGTACCCTGACCGCCCTTGCCGTGGCCCTCGGCCTTGCCGCCTGTGCCGAGCCGCCCCGGCTGGACCTGCCGTCCGGCCCGGCTGTCGGACCCGCCGAGCTGCAGCCCGTCGGCCCGTTGCTGGCCCGGGCAGATGCGCTGGCGATCTCGGCGAACTCCGCTCCCGCCCTCGCCGGATCCCTGCAATCGCGGGCCGCTGCGCTTCAGGCCCGGGCGACCGGCTTGCGCGGCCCGGTCATCCCGCCGGCCACCCGCGCCCGGATGCAGGACGGCCCGCGACAGGGCGCGTTGCCCTGACCCGCGCCTTGCGCTAGGGCACGGCCATTCGCAGCGCACCAGAGGACCTTGCCGCCATGACCACCCCCCTTCGCCTTGGCATCGCCGGTCTGGGGACCGTGGGTGTCGGTGTGCTCAAGATCCTGGCCAACCAGTCCGAGATGATCGCCGCCCGCGCCGGCCGGCCGATCGCCGTCTCGGCCGTCTCGGCCCGCAGACGCTCGGCCACCTCGGTCCGGCCGGTCCCCGACAGCCCCATCGCGATCAGCGAGTTGACCACCGGCCACATCGGGCCCCGCCAGTAGCGCCGGGCGTCGAAGTTCGGCGAGGCGGGGTCGGCCGAGGGGATGCCGTAGGTCACCGCATCCCAGGCCGCCATCAGCCGGTCGTTCATCGCCGGATTGTCGATCCCGGCATAGAGGGCGAGGAAGGCGGCGCTGGAGAGGTTGTTCGCGAAGGTGCCCGAGCGCATGTCCCTGGCGTCGTAGGCGCCGAGGCTGTCGTTCCACATCTGCGGCACCGCAGACTCCAGCGTCGTCGCCCAGGCCTCCACCTCCTGCACGTCCTGCCCCAGCTCACGGCCCAGCTCGATCAGGTCGTGGTGGGCGCGCAGCAGGATGAAGGTGATGCCGGGGTCGGTCATCAGGAAGGGGCCATTCGCGATGATCTGCTCCTGGTCCCAGCCACAGCCCTTGCCGAAGTTCAGGATCGCGACGTAGCGGTCGTATTCTTCCTTCTTGGGGCGCATCTGCGGGTCGACGTGGCCGGTGTCGCGGCGGGTGTAGTCGCCCACGCCGTCCGTCGAGACGCCCTGCATCCCGACATCCCAGTCCGGGCAGTTGTCGCGCCCGCTCTCCCAGGGGTGGGTGACGCAGGCAGGGGTGGCGCCGCCGTGGCAGCGATGGAGATGCCACCAGCGGTGCCAGTCGCGCAGCCTGGGCCAGAGCGCGGCGGCCCGGTCGCGCCCGGCCGGGTCGGCATCGAGGATCCGCCGGATCAGGGTCGCCGCCACGGGGGGCTGGCTGATCCCCGATGTGGGCGGATGGCGCTCCCCGGTCCCCCAGACGTCCGGCCCCGGAAAGTATCCCGGATCGGGTTTGTGAAAGAGGATATGCGGCACCATCCCGTCATCCCATTGGGAGGCAAGGAGGGTCTCCACCTCCTGCCAGGCCCGATCCGCATCGAAGGTCGCAAAACCCCAAGCGGCGAAGACGGAGTCCCAGTTCCACTGGTAGGGGTAGAGGCCATGGGTCGGGACGGTATAGCCGCCCCGGTCGTTGTCGCGCAGGATGCGGCGGGCTTCGGTGTCGAGGGCTTGAACGTCCATCTGCTATCCCTTGACCGACCCTGCGGTCAGTCCCTTGGTCATGAAGCGCTCGAGCCCAAGGAACAGGGCCATGATCGGCACGGTGGCGATCACGGACCCCGCCATCAGGTGCTGGCGCGGAATTTCGGAGGAGTTGAGGCTGGCGATGCCTCGGGTGAGGGTGAACTTCGACGGATCGTCGAGCAGCATGAAGGCCAGCAGGAACTCGTTCCAGGCGATCATGAAAACATACAGACCGACCGACGCCATGGCGGGCAGAGACAGCGGCAGGGTGATCTTCCAGATCACCTGCAGCCGGTTGAGGCCGTCCATCAGCCCCGCTTCCTCGACCTCGGCCGGCAGCCCCCTGAAATAGCCCTGCAGCATGTAGAGCGCGACGGGAATGGTGGTGACCGGGTAGATCATCACGATGCCGAAGATCGTGTTGCGCAGACCCGTCATCGAGAAGGCGATGTAGATCGGCAGGGCGAGGACGATCATCGGCACCATGTAGATCAGCAGGATCGACCGGCCGAGCAGGGCCTGCCCCCGGAACCTCAGCCGCGCGATGGCATAGGCGCCGGGCACGGCGAAAAGCAGGGTGAGGAGGACCGTGAGGCATGAGATGTAGAACGAGGTCCAGAGGTAGGAGCCGAAGTTGAAGTCGCGGATCAGCTCCACGTAGCTGCGCAAGAGGCCCCAGCCCTGGGAGAGGTCGATCGAGAAGTCGAGCGGGTTGGCCACCAGCTCGGCCTGGTTCTTCAGGCTCGTCATCACCATGACGTAGAAGGGGATCAGCACGATGGCGGTGAAGAAGATGTAGCCGAAGCCGGTGAGGAAGCGGATCACCGCCTCCTCGAACTCGTGCCGGGTCACGGGGCCGAAGCCGGGCAGGGGGCCCGCGATGGAATACATCCCCAAGAGGGCGAAGCCGCCTACCGCCGCATGCCCGATGACCTGCGCCAGTACACCCGCCAAGGGCCCCGCCAGCATCGGTCCGGCTCCCAGCAGCCCGATCACCGTCAGC
>JAMWZF010000400.1 GCA_024304875.1 Paracoccaceae bacterium | reverse complement strand
GAACTACCTGCTGCTGCTGGCCCGGTCGCGCTACGATGCCGATCTCGAGTTCAGCCTCGCCCGCAAGCTGGTGGAGCGGGGGGTCGACGGGCTCGTCCTCGTCGGCAGCACCCGAAGCGCGGACTACGAGCAGTTTCTCGCGCGGCTCGAGATCCCTTACGTCAATTCCTTCGTCTACCGCGAGGACACCGCCGCGCCCTGCGTGGGTCCGAACAACGGGCAGGCGATGGCGGACATGGTCGACTATCTGCACAACCTCGGTCACCGCCGATTCGGCCTGATCGCCCAGACCACCCGCAACAACGACCGGGCCGCGGCTCGGCGCGAGGGCGTGCGCGAGGCCCTTGCCCGCTACGGGCTGGCCATTCCGCCCCAGGCCCTGGTCGAGGGCGAGTGGAGCATCGACGAGGGGCGCAGGCTGTTCCGGCAGGCGCTGGGCGCCGATCCGCGGCCAACCGCGTTGATCTGCGGCAACTCGCTGCTGGCCGTGGGCGCGGTGCTGGAATCGATGGCCATGGGCGTCGAGGTGCCGGGCGAGATGTCGATCGTCGGCTACGACGACATCGAGTTGATGTCTGAACTGCCGCTGCCGATCACCACCGTGCGGGTGGCCTCGGACGAGGTCGGCGCGGTCGCCGCCGAGATGGTCGTCGACATGGTCGGCGGCAGTGGACCGGTGCCCAGCCGGCAGATTCCCAGCGAGATCGTGGTGCGCGCGACCACTGGCCCGGCGCTGACGGGGTCCTAGCCTTCTTTCCATGACGACATCGGAAAAGCCGACTTGACTCTGCGCGTCTTGACGGCGATGAATGTAACCGGTTACATCACACGTCATACTGACAGATGGGAGGAAAAACCAATGTCTGCGAAGAGAAACCTGAGTTTCGCTGCGGCTGTGGCGGCAACGTTCATGGTTGGAGGGCAAGCGGTTACAGCGCAGGAGGCCTGGCCCTCGGAGCCGATCCAGATCGTCGTTCCGTGGTCCGCCGGCGGCGCGACGGATGCGGTGATGCGCGTCTTGGCCGGCGAGGTCTCGGACGCCCTGGAGACGCCGGTCACCGTCGTCAACCAGACCGGCGCTCGCGGCACCGTGGGGACCAACGCCGTCATCACCGCCGATCATGACGGCTACACCTGGGCCTCAGGCGGGGTGCAGGACCTCGGCACCTACGAGGTGCAGGGCCTGCTCGAGACGTCGCTGGACGACTGGCACCTGTTCCTGATCGTGCGCAATGCCCCGGTCCTCTCCGTCGGCGTCGATACTGACTTCCAGACGCCCGAGGACGTGGCGGCCTACATGAACGAGAACCCCGGCGATCTGACCGTCGGCACCTCGGGCATCCCCTCGACCGCCTATTCCGCGATGCAGGCCTTCCAGAGCCACGTCGGCGGCGACTTCCGCGCGGTGGCCTACGACGGCGACGCGCCGACCATGGTCGCGCTGGTCTCCGGCGAGGTTCAGGCGAGCACCCAGTCCGGTCCCGGTCAGGCGCCGATGATCAAGGGCGAACGTATCCGGCCGCTGGCCGTTCTGGCCGACGTCGGCCTCGAGATCGAGGGCGCCGATCCGATCCCGCCGATCACCGACTTCTACCCCGAGTTCAGCGCCCCCGGCGTGACCATCCTCGTGGGCATTTTCCTGCCCTCGGACGTGCCGGACGAGGTCGTCACCCGTCTGGGCGAGGTCTGGGAGAACGAGATCGCCAATTCCGAGGCGCTGCAGGCCTATGCCGCCGAGAACGGCTCGATCTTCAGCCCGATCTGGGGCGCCGAGGCGATGGAGCTGGGCAAGGCCGCCGTGGCCGAGACCGCCTGGCGGATGTTCGACGACGGCACCACCGCGGTGTCGCCCGAAGAGCTGGGCATTCCGCGGCCCTGAACCCGGAACGCCTGACAGATGGGTCTGCCGGGGCGCACCCCCGGCAGGCCCGTTTCCACCTCTACCGGCAGGGAGGCCATCGTGCAGGAGCGTGCCGCAATTCGCGCCGACAAGGTGTTCGGCATCTTCTGGGTCGTCTTCGGCGGCACGATCATCGCCGCCAGCAGCGCCATGCCGATCCCGACGCACCTCGGCGCGACGGTGCTGACGAGCCCGGGCCTCGTGCCCGCTCTTCTGGGGGCGGCGCTGGTGCTCCTCGGCGCGGTGCTGACCGTCCGGGCGATGCGCGGCACAACCGTGATGAGCCCCGACGAGGCGGGCGTCGACCCCGACACCCTGTCGACCTGGCGGCCCATCGTGGCGCTGGTGATGATGGTCGTCTTCGCCGCCGCCCTGTCCCTGCGCCAGCCCTTCGTGCCCTGGACGACGGGGTTCGTCACCCTCTTCGTCGTCGCCTTCAACTGGGCCGAGAAGACCGACACGCGGGGGCGGCTGATCCTCGTCGGCGGCGCCCTTGTGCTCGGCCTCGCCACGGCCCTGATCCTCCGGTTCGTCTTCGAAGACCTGTTCTTCGTCCGTCTGCCATAAGGGGCGCGCGATGTTCGATTTCCTCCCCTACCTGACGACGGCCTTTGCCGACCTCTTCGACCTCCAATCCCTCATGCTGGCCGCCGCCGCCTGCTTCGGCGGGCTGGTGATTGGGGCGCTGCCTGGACTGACGGCGACCATGGGCCTGGCCCTGCTGACGACGCTGACCCTGCATATGGACAGCAATGACGCCATCCTCGTGCTGATCTGCACCTACGTGCTGGCGATCTACGGCGGCAGTCGCAGCGCGATCCTCCTCAACATCCCCGGCACGCCGTCCTCGGCCGCGACGGCGCTCGACGGCTTCGTCCTGGCGCGGCAGGGCCGCGCGGGCGAGGCGATGGGCATGGCGACGGTGGGCTCGGCCTTCGGCACC
>JAMWZF010000040.1 GCA_024304875.1 Paracoccaceae bacterium | reverse complement strand
GCGGGGCTGCGGACCGGGGGCTGACCCAGGTCAAGGCGGTCGATGACCTTTATCCGCTGGTTGGTGCGGTCACCCTGGACCCGCCGATCCCGCTGTCCGAGGCCTTCGCCGGGGTGGACGGACTGCCCGGCGGCGTGATGGAGCGGGTGCTGGCGGACCGGCTGGCCCTGGTGCCGGGCGACACCTTCGCTCTCGGCGAGCAGCGGTTCGTCCTCTCCGCCATCCTGGACCGTTATCCCGACAATTCCGGCGGGGGCTTCGGCCTTGGTCCGCGCACGATGGTCCTGACCGAGGACCTCAGCGAGAGCGGGCTGATCCGCGAGGGCACCCTCTTCGACACCCAGTACCGGCTCGACCTGCCCGAGGGCGCGGACCTTGCCGCGCTCGAGGCCGAGGCGATGGACCGGTTCCGCGACAACGGCCTGCGCTGGCGCGATGCGCGGGCCGGGGCGCCGGGGATCAGCCAGTTCGTGGACCGGCTGGGGGCGTTCCTTGTGCTGGTTGGCCTCTCCGGGCTGGCGGTCGGTGGCGTCGGCGTCTCGGCGGCGGTGCGCAGCTACCTCGCCGGCAAGACCGAGGTGATCGCGACGCTGAAGACCCTTGGCGCGGCGCGGACGACCATCTTCCAGATCTATTTCATCCAGATCGGGGTGCTGGCCGTGGTCGGCATCGGGATCGGCGTGATCCTCGGCGCCATCGGCCCGCTGTTGGCCGCGCCGCTGATCGAGGCGCAGCTGCCGATCCCGGCGATCTTTGCCGTCTATCCCGGTCCGCTGATCGAGGCGGCGATCTACGGGGCGCTGGCGGCGCTGCTGTTCACCCTCTGGCCGCTGGCGCGGGCCGAGGAGGTGAAGGCGGGGGCGCTGTTCCGCGATGCCTTCGGCGGCGGGCCGGCCCTGCCCAAGAAGCGCTACCTGGTCGCGACCGCACTCATTCTTGCGGCGCTGGTGGGGGCGGCGGCGTGGTTTTCGCAGACGCTGTTCCTGACGCTCTGGACGGCGGGGGGCCTCCTTGGCGCATTGGTGCTTCTGGTGCTTTCGGCGGGACTGGCGCGATGGCTGGCCCGCCGGTTCCGCCGCACGGCGCGGGGGCGGCCGGCGCTGCGGCTGGCGCTGGGCTCCATCGGCGCGCGGGGCGGAGAGGCGACGAGCGTGGTGCTGTCCCTCGGCCTCGGCCTGACCGTTCTGGCGGCGGTGGGCCAGATCGACGGGAACCTGCGGGCCGCGATCAGCGAGGAGCTGCCCGAGGTCGCGCCCAGCTACTTCTTCGTCGACATCCAGCCGGACCAGATCGACGGGTTCCGTGAGCGGCTGGAGACCGATCCCGCGGTCAGCCGGGTGGACAGCGCCCCCATGCTGCGCGGCATCATCACCCGGATCATTGGCCAGCCCGCGCAGGAGGTGGCCGGGGGGCACTGGGTGATCGAGGGTGACCGGGGGGTGACCTATTCCGCGGCGCTGCCGGACGACACCCGCCTGACCGCGGGCGAATGGTGGCCCGAGGGGTACGACGGCCCGCCGCTGGTCAGCTTCTCGGCGGAGGAGGCGGCGGAGATCGGACTGTCGCTGGGCGACGAGATCACCGTCAACGTCCTTGGCCGCGACGTCACCGCGACCATCGCCAGCTTCCGCGAGGTGGAGTTCGACACCGCCGCCATCGGGTTCATCATGTCGTTCAACCCCGCCGCCTTCGCCGGTGCGCCGCATTCGTGGATCAGCACGGTCTATGCCGAGCCGGAGGCCGAGGCGGCGATCCTGCGGGACCTCGCCACGGCCTATCCCAACATCACCGCGATCCGGGTCCGCGACGCCATCGACCGCGTGGTCGAGGTCGTCTCGGGGATCGCCGCCGCCACACGCTACGGCGCGGCGGTGACGCTGGTGACGGGGTTTCTCGTCCTGATCGGCGCGGCGGCGGCGGGCGAGCGGGGGCGCGTCTATGAGAGCGCCGTGCTGAAGACGCTGGGCGCGACGCGGGGGCGCATCCTCGCCAGCTTCGCGCTGCGCTCGGCCCAGCTGGGGCTGGCGGCGGGGGCGGTGGCCCTGCTGGGCGGCATCCTCGGCGGCTGGGCGGTCAGCCGGTTCATCATGGAGACGGAGTATTCCGTGATCTGGCCCGGCGCCTTGGCGATCATCTTCGCGGGGGTTCTGGCGACCCTGCTGGCAGGGCTGGCCTTCGCCCTCCGACCGCTGGCGGCGCGCCCGGCGCGGGTGCTCCGGGCGCGCGACTGAGGGGTCAGACTCGCTCGAGCGCGATGGCGATGCCCTGGCCGACGCCGATGCACATGGTCGAGAGGCTCTTTTCGCCGGATTTGAGGTCCAGCATCGCCGTCCCGGTGATCCGCGCGCCGGACATGCCGAGCGGGTGGCCGAGGGCGATGGCGCCGCCGTTGGGGTTCACCCGCGGGTCGTCGTCCGCGATGCCGAGATCGCGCAGGGTCGCGAGGCCCTGGCTGGCGAAGGCCTCGTTCAGTTCGATGACGGCGAAGTCGTCGGTCTTGAGTCCGAGGCGCTCCATCAGTTTCTTCGAGGCCGGGGCCGGGCCGAAGCCCATGATCCGGGGGGCGACGCCCGCCGTGGCGCCGCCGAGGACGCGGGCGATGGGCGTCAGGCCGTGGGCTTTCGCCGCCTCCTCCGTGGCGAGGATCAGGGCCGCCGCGCCGTCGTTCACGCCCGATGCGTTGCCGGCCGTGATGGAGCCGCCCTGCTTCACGATCGGGCGGAGGCCGGCGAGGGCCTCGAGCGAGGTCGCGCGGGGGTGCTCGTCGGTGTCGACCACGGTTTCGCCCTTGCGGGTCCGAATCGTCACCGGCGTGATCTCCTGTGCCAGGCGGCCCGAGGCGATGGCGGCGGCGGCCTTTTCCTGCGACCGGAGGGCGAAAGCGTCCTGATCCTCGCGGGAGACGGAGAAGTCCTCGGCCACGTTCTCGGCCGTCTCGGGCATGGAATCGACGCCGTACTGCTCCTTCATGAGCGGGTTCACGAAGCGCCAGCCGATGGTGGTGTCGTGCACCTCGGCGGCGCGGGACCAGGCGCTCTCGGCCTTGGGCATGACGAAGGGCGCGCGGCTCATGCTCTCGACTCCCCCTGCGATGGCGAGGGTGATCTCCCCGGCGCGGATGGCGCGGGCGGCGGTGACGACGGCGTCCATGCCCGAGCCGCAGAGGCGGTTCATCGTGGTGCCGGGGACGGTTTCGGGCAAGCCGGCGAGGAGAGCGGACATGCGGGCGACATTGCGGTTGTCCTCGCCCGCCTGGTTGGCGCAGCCGAAGTAGACCTCCTGCACGGCGGCCCAGTCGACGCCAGTGTTCCGCTCCATCAGGGCCTTGATGGGGATCGCGCCGAGGTCGTCGGCCCGGACCGGGGCCAGCGCCCCGCCGAAGCGGCCGATGGGGGTGCGGATGTAGTCGCAGATGTAGACGTCGGTCATTCGAGGTCCTCCGGGCAGGTCAGCTCGCCGACCTCGCCCTCGGTGTGCAGGGGGGCGCCGGTGACGGCTTGCAGGTCGTCCATGCTGATGCCGGGCACCTTCTCGCGCAGGACGAAATGGCCGTCCTGCACGTCCACGACGGCGAGCGAGGTGTAGATGCGGGTGACGCAAGCAACGCCGGTGAGGGGCATGGAGCACTTTTCCACCAGCTTGGGGTCGCCGTTCTTGGTGACGTGGTCGGTCAGCACGGCGATGCGTTTGGCCGATTGCACCAGGTCCATCGCGCCGCCCACCGCCGGGATGCCGCCTCGGCCGGTGGACCAGTTGGCGAGGTCGCCGTTCTGGGCCACCTCGTAGGCGCCGAGGATGGCGACGTCGAGGTGGCCGCCGCGGACCATGGCGAAGCTGTCGGCGTGGTGGAAGAACGAAGTGCCGGGCTTCAGCGTGATCGCCTTCTTGCCGGCGTTGATGAGGTCCCAGTCCTCGGTCCCGGGCTCGGGCGCGGGGCCGAAGTCCAGCACGCCGTTCTCGGTATGGAAGATCGCCTGCCGGCCCTCGGGCTGGAAGCGGGCGACCATCTCGGGAAAGCCGATGCCGAGGTTGACGTAGGCGCCGTCCTCGATGTCCTGCGCGGCGCGCCAGGCGATCTGGGCGTTGCTGAGTTTGAGGTCTGCAAGATCGGTCATGGGTAGACGGCCTCCGCCCGGTTCAGTTCCTCTTCCTGCGCGGGGTCCGCGACTTCGATCACGTGACTGACGAAGATGCCGGGCGTGATGACATGCTCTGGGTCGATGTCGCCGAGGGGGACGATCCGCGACACCTGCGCGATGGTGACCGCCGCTGCCGTCGCCATGACCGGATTGAAGTTCCGCGCTGCCATCCGGTAGGTCAGGTTGCCGTGGGCATCGCCCAGCTCGCCCTTGATGAGGGCGACATCGGCCTTGAGCCAGCGCTCCTGCACGTAGGACCGGCCGTCGAACTCCGCCGTCGGTTTGCCCTCGGCCACTTCCGTGCCGTAGCCGGTGGGCGTGTAGAAGGCCGGGATGCCGGCGCCGCCGGCGCGAATGCGCTCGGCCAGGGTGCCCTGCGGGACGATCTCGAGCTCGATCTTGCCGGCCTTGTAGCGCTCGGTGAACACCGTCGGATCGGCCGAGCGGGGGAAGGAGCAGATCAGCTTGTCGACCCGCCCCTGCTCGATCAGCGCGGCGAGGCCGACGTGGCCGTTGCCGGCGTTGTTGTTCACCACGGTCAGGTTCTTGGCGCCGTGGTCGATCAGGGCGTGGATCAGTTCGATCGGCGCGCCCGAGCCGCCGAAACCGCCGATCATGACGGTCATGCCGTCCTTGATGACGGACACCGCCTCGGCGAGGGATGAGACTGTCTTGTCCATGGGGTCCTCCTTGCCCTCGACTTAGGTGGAGGCCGGGCGCGGGGCCAGCGGAACCGTTCACATGTTGACTTTTGTTCGCATGTCGCCTTGGTGTGTGCGCATGGTGAACAGGACCGACTACATCGCGTCGCTGGCCAAGGGCCTGCGTGTCATCGAATGCTTCCGGGCCGAGACGCCACGCCTGTCGATAACGGACGTGGCGGCGATGACCGGCCTCGACCGGGCGACGGCCCGGCGGTGCCTGCTGACCCTCGCCGAGCTGGGCTATGCGGATTACGACGGCAAGTTCTTCTCGCTGACCCCTCGGGTGCTGCGCCTCGGCATGGGGGCGCTGGCGGCGCTGCCCCTGCCTCAGGTGGTGCAGCCCTGGCTGGACCGGCTGTCGGCGGGCACGGGGCAGTCCTCTTCGGTGTCGCTGCTGGACGAGACCGAGATCGTCTACATCGCCCGCGCCGCCACCACGCGGATCATGTCGATCGGGCTGATGCCGGGGTCACGCCTGCCGGCGCATTGCACCTCGATGGGGCGGGTCCTGCTGGCGAGCCTGCCGGAGACCCAGGTGAGGGAGATCCTCGACGCCTCGGACCTCACCCCGCGGACGCCGCACAGCCTGACCGACCCGGACGAGATCCTGGCCGAGATCGGCCGTGTCCGCGACCAGGGCTTTGCCGTGATCGCGCAGGAGGTGGAACTGGGCGTGCGGTCCATTGCCGTGCCGGTGGTGGACAGCCGGGGGCTGACGGCGGCGGCGCTGAACATCGGGCTGGGGCTCGGGCCGGAGGACCTTCAGGCCACGTATCTGCCGGCGCTGCTGGACGTTCAGGCCGGACTGCGGCGCGTCCTGCGCTGAGGGCCTAGCTGCCGGCGGCGATGCCGAGGGCAGTGTAGGACTCCCGGCCCTGTGCATCCTCGAACCACGACACGTAGCCGAGCCCGAGGTCCGGCAGATAGGTGATCCCCTCGAACACCTGCTCGTCGCCGACATAGGCGATGATCCCCTCGATCGCGGCATAGGTGCAGGCGCCGATCCGGACCTCGATCGGCTCTCCCCAGGCGACGGTGACCTGTTCGGCATAGGGGCCGTCGCTGCCGGTCACGACGGTATCTGCCGCCCACCGTTGGCCCGCCACCGGCGGCGTCAGCTCCGTGAGGCCGCCGGGATAGGCGGTCGTGATGCGGGTGCCGATGTCGGGGGTGCCGTCGTAGATCTCCATCGAGGTCAGGACGTAGACCCCGTGGGCGAGGTCCATCATCGCCTCGGGTTCGCCGTCGTAGCGCCGCTCGAGCCGGACCAGATCGTCCCGCAGGGCGACGTAGTATTCGGTCGTGTCGTCGTCGAAGTCGATCCGCACGCCCAAGGCGAGATCCGCCGCGACGGGGCAGGCCAGCGCGGCCGCAGGGGCCAGGAGCGCGATCAGCGCGGCGAGGGGCAGGCGGGTCATCGGGAGGATCCTCGGTGCAGGTGGCCTATGGTCACCTTACCAAGCCGGCTGCGGGAGCGGTCAAGCAAAAGGGCCCGGACAATGCCGGGCCCCGTCCGGTGTCGTCGGCGTGGGGTCAGAGCGGTTCGTCGATGCGGACCCGGGCGCGGATGGACCCGGTGGTGTCGACCTTCCAGACCACGCGGAACTGGCGACCGCCCGCCCCGTATCCCGGGTCGATCCAGGGGCTGTCGTAGACTGCCTCGTCCGCCGCATCTGCCACGCGGCCGCGGGTCGTCAGGCTCTCCACCGCGAAGGAGCGGCCGCCGAAGGGCAACCCGTCGAAGGGGCCCACGGTCCAGACCCTCTCGGGCGTGGCCTGTGCGTGGACCACGTCGAGCGGGTTCGACACCTCCTCGCGGATGCCGTGAAAGACGTTGTCCCGCATGGTGAAGTTGCGGTGCGCCGCGTGGTTCATGTCGGCGAAGGTGGTGTCGATCATCTCGACCCGGTCGATGTAGCCCGAAAACGCCCGGAAGACGTTGTCGCAGATCGTCAGCCCGTTGATGAAATGCCCCGGCCCGTAGGGTTTCAGCGTGATGAACCGGTACCAGTCCGCGCCGTCGTTCACGACGAAGAAGTTGCCGGTGATGGTGAGCCCTCCGAAGGAGAACTGCTGGCCGATGGCGGGCGAGGCGTCATGCTCGTTGGTCCACTCGATGCCCCAGGTGTCGATGTAGTTGCCGACGACGGTGGAGCAGACGTTCGGCGAGGTGAAGATCAGCCCGTTGTTGCGCACCCCGTCGGAGACGGTGTCGCCCGCGAACCAGTGGTTGTTCGCGATGATGTAGCCGGACCCGGCCATGACGGCGAAATACTTGAACATCACGACGCGGTTGTCGCGGATCTTGGCATCGTTCGAGCTGACGTTGATCGCCACCGTCGTCCGCTCGGGCGCGGTCAGGGCCTGTTCGTTGGACAGGAACTGGCAGCGGTCGATCTGCATGCCCCGGCAGCCCGCGCCGGGCGAGGTGATGCCGCGGTCGGCGGGCCGGGTGAAGAAGCAGTCGCGGAACCGGTAGCAGAGCCCCGCCGTCGACAGGATCACGCCGCTGGCCTGGCCGGCACAGTTGAAGTCGATGTCGGCGAATCCGAAGAGGCTGACATCGTCGAAGCCGGTGAAGTCGAGAAGGTACTTGAACCGGGTGAAGGTGAAGGTCTGGGTGCCCTCGGCGTCGTAGAGCTGCTGCGACAGCGTCACTTCGGCTGCGGCCACGTCGACGGCCCGGACGTAGATCTCGCGCCCGACGCCGCTGCCTTCCACCAGCGATCCGACCTGGATCTGGCCCACGTTGGCCACGTTCGTCAGTCTGTACGGGGAGGCGGCGTCGTAACTGGCCTGGGCCGTCACCACCGTCGGCGTCCAGTCCGACCCCTGGGCCGGTTCGAGCAGGCCGTTGCGGATGATCCGGCGGACGTGGAACGTCTTGCGGCTGCCCTCGGCGGCCTGCAGGTCCATCGGCCCCGACAGCGCCACGCGCCGGCCGCAGAGGTCGAGGCTGTCGTGGTCGGTATAGTTCAGCAGCGCCTGGAAGGCCTTCCTGAACGCCAGTTCCTCGTTCCCGAAGGCGTCGAGGTAGGTGGGATAGTCGTAGTTCCGCTGGAGCAGCAGGCGCTTGTCGTCGGGCATCGTCACCGTGCCGCCGGCAAAGTCGATCTCGGACTGGATCGTGGTGTGGTTGCCGAGGAAGTAGGTGCCAGCGGAGACCAGCACCGTCCGCCCGTTCGCGTCGGCATCGGCCGCTTCGAAGGCGGCGTAATCGTTCGTCACCCCGTCACCCACCGCGCCGTAGTCCCGGACGTCGACATAGCCGACCATGTCGCGCAGGAAGACGCCGGTGACGTCCTCGATCTCGATGTCGTCGATGCGCACCACGCCGCCGTTCGGGCCGGTCAGGTCAAGGCCGATGTAGGCGTAGTCGGCGTTCGTCCAGACCAGGTCGACGCCCTGCCGGTTGCCGGTGCCGATGATCTTTCGGATCGTCACCACTTCGCCGTAGGCCGTGAGCGGCGTGGCGTCCGTCTCGAGCGGCACGCCGGTCAGCGCGCCCACGCCCTGGTCCACCGGCAGCCCGGCGATGCGGACCGCGGGGAGGGCGCCCGAGACGGCCTTCACCCTGACCGTCACCTGAAGGTAGCACCCCGGCAGGATCGGCGTCTGGCCCATGTAGCGGACCCGTGTCGTGGCAGAGGTCTTCACCACCTCGAGGCATCCGGTGAAGTTCTGGTCCGCCGGGACGAAGGCACCGTTGGCCGACCCGGCATAGGTGTCGGACCCGGCCGTGCCGTCGCCGCTGGACCAGACGCCCAGACCCGCGCTGAAGGGCGGCGGCATGAAGACCAGCCCGTCGGTGATTGCCTTGTTCATGGAGTACCCCTTTGTCGCTGGCCCGCGCCGGGTGCGGCGCGGCCGGTCCCGCACTTGCGCGGGGAGGGGTAGTCCTCAGTCGTGAAAGGGGCCTTGCCGGTCCGTCACGGTGGCAGGGCGCCCTGCAACGGGTCTCAGACGCCGGTGTCGGGGGCGGGGACGATCCGCACGCCGCTGATCTTCCAGCCCTCCGAGGTCCGGCTCATCATGTAGTCGAGCACGTGGGTCGCCCCGCCGGGATCGCGGATCAGCACCCGTTGGATCGCCCGGTTGTCCTGCGTCTCCTGCTGCATGAACCGTGTCTCGGCATTGTCCCAGACCATGGGATAGCCCTCGCGGACCATGGTGCCGAAGTTGTCGGGCGTGCCGAACATCGCCTGGATGTTGGGGCCGGCGAAGGTCCAGGCCTCGGCGACGTCGCGGTCGGTGAAGGCGTCGAGCTGGCTTTGAATAACCCCCGTGATTTCATCGTCTTGAGCCGCCGCCGGCAGGGGCAGGAGCAGCAGCAGGCTGAGAAGGAAGGCGCGCATGGGTCGTCTCTCCGGTTGGGGTGACTACTGGCAGATACGGGCGACCCTGCGGAAAGGTTTCATTTTCATGGCCCGCGCCCTGCCTCGCCCCGCCGCGATCCGACGCTAGCTCAGGGCCATGAGCTACACCATCGACCCCATCGACCCGAGCCTGACCAAGGCGGTCCGCCGGATCGCGGCCGAACAGCTGGCCAAGGCGCAGGAGAGCCTCGAGTATGCCGAGGGGCCGGTCGAGACCGCCGAGGCGATCCACGACGCCCGCAAGCGCTGCAAGAAGCTGCGGGGCCTGATCCGCCTCGTCCGGCCGGGGTTCAAGACCTACGCCGAGGAGAACGCGGCCCTGCGCGATGCCGCCAGGCAGGTCTCGGAGCTGCGCGACAAGGCCGCGCTGATCGAGGCGCTGGACCGGGTGACCGCGGGCCACTCCTACCTCGACCGCCGCCGCACGTTGCCGCTGCGCAAGCGGCTGGTGGAGGCGCGGGACGCGGCCCAGTCGGACCCGGAGGTGCAGGAGAACCTGGCGCGCTTTCGCTCGACCCTGATGGAGGTGGGCGTCCGCGCCGGCGGCTGGAAGGTGCGGCCGGACAAGTGGAAGAGCCTCCGCAAGGGACTTGCCAAGACCTACGCGCGGGGCCGCGCCGCGATGGAAGCCGCGCAGGCCGACCCGACCGCCGAGGCGCTGCACGAATGGCGCAAGCGGGTGAAGTACCATTGGTATCACACCCGTCTGCTGACCCCGATCTGGCGTGGCCCGATGCGGGCGCGGGCCCGCGAGGCGCACCGGCTGTCCGACCTCCTCGGCGAGAGGCAGGACCTGCACGTCCTGTCGAAGGCGCTGGACGGGATGATGGCGGAGCCGGGGCGGAGCGAATTGGCCGCCGCCATCGAGGCCGACCGCGGCCATCTCGAGGCGCAGGCCTTCGACCTCGGCGCCCGGCTTTACGCCGACGACGCCAAGGCGCTGACCGCCCGCTGGGGCACGTGGTGGAAGCGGATGGACGCCGCCTGAGATCAGCCGGCGAGCTCTCCCGCCAGAGCGCTGTCGATCAGCGCCGCCGTCTCGTCGATGCCGTAGAGCGCGATGAACCCGCCGAAGCGCGGCCCCTGGGTCGCGCCCAGCAGCACCTCGTAGAGGCAGGAGAACCAGGCGCGCAGCGGCTCGAACCCGTGGTCCTTGCCGACGGCGAAGACGATGGACTGGAGGAACTCCTCGTCCTGCCAGTTCACCTGCGGCAGGGGCTCGTCGCTTCCGGCCTCGGCGTTCTTGCGGGCGATGACGTCCAGCGCCTTGGCCTCGTCCCGGATCGCGTCCCGCAGCTCGATCAACGCGGCCCGCTCCTTGTCGTCCGGCAGGCGGAACTGCCGGTTCGGCTTCACGAAATCCTCGTAATAGCGGATCGCGAAACCGGCGGCGGCGTCGAGGTCGGGGTTCGCCTCGGGCGAGGCGTCCGGCGCGTAGCGGTTGATGTAGGTCCAGAGGCCGGCCTTGTCCGTCGCGCCCGAGACGGAGGCGAGGTTCAGGAGCATGGCGAAGGGCACGACCATGGTCGAAGCCGGCACCTCGCCCTGGTGGACGTGATGGACCGGGTTGTTCAGCTGCCCGGCGATGTCCTGCCCGGGATAGGCGCGCAACTGCTGGTGATATTCGTCCACCATCTTGGGGATGATGTCGAAGTGCAGGCGCTTGGCCGTCTTGGGCTTGAGGTACATGAAATAGCTGAGGGATTCCGTCGAGGCATAGGTCAGCCATTCGTCGATGGAGACGCCGTTGCCCGAGGACTTCGAGATCTTCTGCCCGTTCTCGTCGAGGAACAATTCGTAGGTGAAGTGGTTCGGCGCCCGCCCGCCCAGGATCTCGCAGATGCGGTCGTAGATCGGCGTGTTGGTGCTGTGGTCCTTGCCATACATCTCGAAATCGACGTCGAGCGCGGCCCAGCGGGCGCCGAAGTCGGGCTTCCACTGGAGCTTCACATTGCCGCCGGTGACGGGGAGGGTCCATTCGCGGCCGTCCTCGTCATCGAAGGTGATCGTGTGGTTGACCGGATCGACGTGCTTCATCGGCACGTAGAGGACCCGGCCCGTCTCGGGATGCAGCGGCAGGAAGATCGAATAGGTCTGCTGGCGCTCCTCGCGCAGCGACTTCAGCATGACCTTCATGATCTCGTCATAGCGCTCGGCGGCCCGCTTCAGGACCGCGTCGAACCGGCCGGACTTGTAGAACTCGGTCGCCGAATAGAACTCGTACTCGAACCCGAAGGTGTCGAGGAAGCGGCGGAGCATCGCGTTGTTGTGGTGCCCGAAGCTCTCGAACTCCTCGAAGGGGTCAGGCACGGAGGTCAGCGGCAGCTGCAGCGCCTCGGCCAGCTTGTCGCGGTTGGGCACGTTGCCGGGGACCTTGCGCATCCCGTCGAGGTCGTCCGAGAAGCAGATGAGCCGGGTGGGAATGTCGCTAATCACCTCGAAGGCGCGGCGGATCATCGTGGTGCGCAGGACCTCGCCGAAGGTGCCGATGTGCGGCAGGCCCGAGGGGCCGTAGCCGGTCTCGAACAGGACCTCTGTCTTGCCCTGCTCCTGAACCCGTTTCAGCAGCGCCCGGGCCTCTTCGAAGGGCCAGGCTTTCGAGGTCATCGCGGCGTCGCGCAGGTCGGTCATCGTCTCACGGGTCCTTGGGAGAAAGGGGCGGCCGTCAGGGCCGCACGCGGGCCTCCTATTGCAGGGCGGGTGCAGGGTCAATAAATCCTACCCCGAGATGAAGGAGAGCGGCCGATGTCCGACGAGCTGACCGAGACGACCCACCTCACCGCGCAGGACGCCCTCTGCGCCCTGATGATCGCCGTCTCGGCGAGCGACGAGAACGTGCGGACGTCCGAGTTGGTGAAGATCACCAACATCATCAACAACCTGCCGGTTTTTGCCGCGTTCGACAGCGACCGGGTCCCGCAACTGACGCGGACGGTGTTCGACCTTTTCGACCAGGAGGACGGGCTGGATGCGCTGCTTGGCATGGTCAAGGAGGCCCTGCCGCAGCGGCTGGCCGAGACCGCCTATGCCTTGGCCTGCGACGTGGCGGCGGCGGACGGCGACATCGCCCAGCCCGAGCTGCGGCTGCTCGAGGAAATTCGCCACGAGCTGGAGATCGACCGGCTGCACGCCGCCGCCATCGAGCGCGGTGCGCGGGCGCGGCACATGACGCTCTGACCGGGAGGGCGGGTCGCGGAAAGGCGGCGTAGCCCCCCAAGAAGAGTATTTATGGCCAAGTCGAAGCAGCAGGGCGCGCGCTTCCAGGTTCGACTTGGTCCAAATACTCATCTTCGGGAGCGCCGTCGCCGACCCCGTCCGACGATTGATCGAGAGGCGCCCCAAGGCGGGGCTCGCCCCGCCCCGCCGGTCAGAGGTCCGGTTGCGGCGTCTCGACCTCGGCGTCCGTCGCGCCGGCCAGTTCCGCCTCGGTCACCGGCCCCGATACCACGCCCCAGCGTGACAGAAGCGCCTGCTGCAGACGTTTGGCGCGGCCGTTGTAGGTGATCGACCCTGCCGGGATCTCGTCCCCTGCCGCCTTGGCCGCCGCGCGGCGCTCGAGATCCGTCGCGAGGATCGCGAAGGCGAGGTGCCGGCCACCGGCGGTTGTCTGGTAGCCCGAGAGGGTGGTGACGAAGTTCAGCGTGCCGGTCTTGGCGCGGATCGCGGAGGGTTGGGGCGAGACCGGCCGGCCTTCGCTGTCCAGGATGGCGATCTCCTTCATCAGCGGCGCGAGCCGGGCCCGCACGCCCGGGGCAGACCAGACGCGGGCGAGGTCCGCGGCGGAGACGTCCGAATCGTCTCCAAGGCCCGAGTGATCCGCCGCGCGGAGCGTGGTGCCGAACTCCGCCGCCAGCCAGTCCGACATCATCGCGGCAGAGGCATCCAGTCCGGCGACCTCCGGCGACCGCGACAGGCTCGCCGCCAGCCCCACCGCCTCGGCCGTGAGGTTGGTGGAATAGAGCAGCATGTCCGTCAGGATCTCGGACAGGGGCGCCGAGCTGTGTTCGACGAGGCCGATGCCGTCCGACACCTCCATCCGCACCGGCGCGGGGAGGACGATGCCCTGGGACCGGGCGAAGGTCTGGAAGACCTCCCCGGCGTAGAGCGCGGGCTTGCGGACCGGCAGCCAGCGGGCGCCGCCGTCGCCGAGGGCGCCGCTGGCCACCGACCAGTCGTCGTAGGTCCCGCCGTCGGCGTAGGTGTAGATCGGCAGGCTGCGCTCGGCGACGCGCATCCGCGCCATGCTCACCGCAGGGCGGTGGATGTCGGACCGCGCGTCCATCGTGACCCGCCAGTCGCCACTGACGCGCGCCCACTCGAAATGCACCCGGTTGAAGTTGAGGTTGAGCCCGCTGACCGCGGGGTTGTAGCCGAGGTGGTCGAGTTGCGGCGGGTCGATCTCCTCGGCATAGGGCAGGGCGCCGGCCCAGACGCCGAAGCGGCCCCGCACCTCGCGCAGGCCGGTGTCCTTGAGCGCCTGCGCCATCTCGGCCAGGTCGTCGGTCACGAGCGTGGGATCGCCGCCGCCAGCAAGGATCAGGTCCCCATCGAGCACTCCGTCCACCACGGGGGCAGTGGCATAGATCGTGGTGGTGAAGCGGTGGTCGGCGCCGAGGGTGTCGAGCGCGTAGAGCGCCGTCAGCGCCTTCATCACGCTGGCGGGGGGCAGGGGCCGGTCTGCGTTCCGCTCCAGGATCGGCGTGCCGGTCTCGGCGTCCCAGAGCGCGATGGAGACGTCGCCCGAGACCTCGGAGGCGG